>NZ_JAJCGT010000053.1:0-18919 GCF_020553185.1 Blautia sp. MSK18_10
ATAAAAATCTGTGATGACTGACAGATTTTTATTTCAGGATAATCATAAATGATAGATATCTGGCTTTTTGTTCCATTGGGGACAGGTTTGTGTAAGGTATATCAGAAAAAATGGGTGTTGTTGATACCGTTTATTATGTCTGTAGCAATTGAAATGACGCAGTATATTACAGGACTTGGTATTGCAGAACTTGATGATGTATTTGGAAATACAGTGGGTGGATGGATTGGCGTGTTAGCGGCATATGTTGCGATAAAAAGAAAAGGTAAAGAGTCTTGGACTGGATTAAGATGCATTATTTTAGAGGATTGCTATAAAATGGATTTCAACTTATTTATGTAGATTTATGTAGAAATGTTGATTTTACATGAATTATGTTGAAAATTGTTAAAAAATAGGTATAATGTAATACAGGAATAAAAGCGGATACCTTAAATCGTCGCTTTGTCGCGTTTAAGAAGAGAAGCGGACATAATACTTTAGTTATTCACTTGAAACATAGTGGAATGGTATTTTGTCTGCTTTTTTACATTTTAGAGACTTAAAGTGGAAGACTTAATTTTGATAAATACAGAAAATGTACAAATTACAAAAGAAGGAAGGTTTCTATTTATGCAAATATACTCAGCGATTTTTCCTGTAAAGGAGACATTGACGCAGGATATACTGATTAAATTGGTAATTGAATGGAATCAGGGAAGCCCTCATAACAAAATTACTAATTTAGATTGGGATGGGCAGAAAAGAAATGTAAAATTTGAGCAGGAAAATTTATCATTAGCAATTGAAGAAATTCGTAGATATAATACGATTGCTATTAGATTTCATCAGTTTGATGAAAATAATATTATTTGGAATACAGATATTGTGGTTAATTTCAATAAGCATATTTTCTCTATCAAGTTAGACAGGGAAACAACAGATAAAACAACAGGATTTGTTCCGAAGTTTAAGCCGCCGATTCTTGTTAATATGTTACTTAATAGAAATTATATTGCTACAGATAATGGGATACAGATAAGTGACAGGCCAATCTCAATTACCAAAAATAATTACAAGATTATAGAAGATATTATATGTAGAAAGATAGTCTGTTCTATGCCTGTGATATATGTAACAAAATCATGGGGAATGTATCCGTTTAGGGTTCAGGAGTTAGCGTATAATCTGAGGGGAGTTGCACATGTATTTGTTGAAGATGATACAGAAGTGTCAAAACTTCTCAAAGAAAGCTGTAATGGAATGAACTCACATCATGGAAGTATTGGAATTTATTATTCAGGCAGTTCAGCTGCATATAAGATAATTATTGCAAATAAATATAAGGGACGGGAAAAAGTTTTAATAGATTGGATTGTAAATATTGTTTCCCGATATGTAAATCAGCAGGCTCGCGACAGGATGCTGACCTGGGAGGGTGTTCAGAATGAATTACTAAAACTCAAATATGCGAGTGCTACAGAAAAGAAAGCAGAGGCAGAAAGTGAAGTATCTGAAGTCTATAAAAATTTTGCGACGGAACTCAAAGAAAATGAAAACACTATTAAAGAAAAAGAACGCACAATTGAGGATCTGAATAATCGAATTGTAGCATTACAGGTGGAAAATCAGGGACTCAGAGCCAAGTATGAGCGAATTACAGAAGTTCCACTATTATATTATGGCATAGAAAACGAACTATATGATGGAGAAATCAGAGATCAGGTTTTAGAAGTTCTTAACAGCTATTTGGGAAATATAAAAAAGAAAACCCGGAAAGAGCATATACTGCAAGATATTCTGGAATATAATGAGCCTACAGGTACATTAAGTGCCAAAAGGGAAGAAATCAAACATATATTAAAGGGATATACAAAAGTTGACGAGAGCCTGAAAAGGAATCTAAAACAGTTTGGTTTTGTTATTACGAAGGATGGAGGTCATTATAAACTTACATATAAAGGGGATCCAAGATATATGTTTACAATGGCTTCGTCAGGAAGTGACAGCAGACATGGTGGTGGGAATCTTGCATCGCAGATAAACAAGAATTTGCTATGAATTTTGATAATTCACAGCTTTTTCAAAATTAGAATCTTGAAAATTCATATAAAAAATAGTAATATCTAAAATACAATATGTTCTAAAATAAGAACGGAAAGAATAGGAATTTATAAGAAACGGATTCAATGAGACAGGAGTTAAGGAGGAAAGAAATATGGTAATGGCGTCGAGTCATGCTAAGGAGATTTCAGAAGTAATACGAAGAATGAGGAGAAAGGAGGCGCTAGAAAAATATTGGGATAAAATAGCGATAAAAGAAGATGGATATGTAATGGCCAGAACTATGGAAATAGAGTATGTTCGAATTGGAAGAATGAAGGAGAATACGAATGAGGAAAAAGGAGAAGAAAGTAACATACAGGCAGTCAGTGAATTTTAAACTACTAAGTGAAAGGCAATTAGAAAATATTTTTCCAGGTTGGAATGATTTGCTTGATCGTATAGACTCATACCGGAAGTGGCTTGGAAAGAAGCAGATAAAAAGAGAAGAATGCATTAATAAACAGTATAACTTAATGTATGAGAATGTTTATACTATATTAGGAGGTCGCGGAAGTGGAAAAACTTCTGCGATTTTTACGTTGCGTGAATATCTTGAAGAGGACAGCGTAAATAATATAGTTTTACCAATTGTGATGCCGGAAGTGATTCCGGAACATGGAGAGACATTGGGATGGATTCTTGCGTCACTGGAGGAACTTGTGAAGAAATTAAGTGATGCACTGGAAGTACAGGAGAAAAATAGAGATAATTTCTTTCATGAGTGTAAAAGGCAAAAAGTATCTTTGGCAGATCTCTATGATGAGGTAAAAGAACTTTGTTATTCAAGACAGACAAAGGATGGAGGAACTTCTTTTTCGGAAGAAATAAAAATAAATGAACGAAGAAACCAAAGTGGATATGAATTATCAAAAAAAATGGCAGAGTTCTGGATGCAGTTGGTGGAGGCTGTAAAAATAGTAAAACATCGAAAGGAAAAAGATGATCAGAAGGAGCCATTAATTTATCTGATTTTTGATGATGTAGATTTAAACCCGGAAAAAGCTTTGGAAATATGTTCTACAATTATAAAATATTTGTCACATCCTAATCTGATTATATTTATGACAGCAGATGAAGAATTGTTTTATGATGTGATATTGAACTCTATGACGCACAAAATGAAGGGTGTATTAAAATATATGGATTCGGATGACCCTGTAAATTATAATCTATTTGAAAATTCTTTTGAGCGAGTGCCGAAAGTTGGGAAATATAATGATAAAATTCAGGAAACAGCAAGCTTATATATGAGAAAAATTATGCCTGTATCAAGTAGATATCCATTAAAGACATTTGAAGATTGCGCACAGAAGCGGATGTTTTGTCTGGATGGAGAGGATACATCTGGAAAAGCAGATCAAAGTTTAGAAGAATTTTTGAAAGAGATTATTGACAAATTTATTATAGAAGTTAGTGACAACGTAGAAAATAAGGAGAAAAATTTTTTATATTATAATGATGGTGATGACAATAATTTCATTTCCATATATTTAATGTTTTTGGGAACAACATCACGTCAGATTACAGATGGAAGTCTGGTAATTCAGCAGTTTCTAAAAAAGTTATCAGCCATGGGAAAAACGGATAAAAAAGGGGCAAGAACATCAAATTCGTTATATAAAAAAGAAAGATTGAAGGAATATGTGAGAGAATTTGTTGTTGATATAATGCAGACAAGAGGAATATATTGGGGGAACAATTATGAAATCATGCAAATGGCTAGAAATCTGATTATTTCCAGGGAAGAAACCCTTGATATATATATTTCGTATGCATATGTTTTACAGTTATTTGATGAGGAGATTCAATATGCGAATGAAGATAAGGTGAAAGCCAGAAATATTATCAGTAGATATCTTTCGCTGTTTATGCTCTTATTTTTTATTGAGAATATTTTATTATTAATGACACCTCTACTGCAGAAAATGGAAATATATGGACAAAGAAATAGAATTCATGGTCATAGGTATCTTGTGACATTGATGGATAAACTTGTAGTACCAAGTGGTGAGATGGAATCATTGATAAAAAGGGAGAGTAAAGTCTATTCTAATAACTTGTCTGAATTTTTATATACGTATGGCAATATAATCGAAAATTATTATAGAATAGTTCCATTTAATCGTTACAGAGTTTCGGATGTTCAGGCATATTTATACGGAATTAATACATTGGAAAAAGAGGTGAAAGCTGAAACTTTAGAGGAATATTACTGGAATAGTCCGAAATGGTTTAGTACAGTGATTCCTATGATTTGGTTTGCATATAAAGGTGTATTTTCTATTGATAAAGATTTTTATAATCAAAATGTAAAGAGATTATATGGAATACATATTTATACGGAAGAAATAGCAGATTTTTTATCAGATTTGCAGCTGATTTTGTCAAAAGCAATTTGTGAAAAAGAAAGTGAGCAGGTAGAAACAGAGATATGTGAGTATAAAAATCTGGTTGATTTGAGAAATAGATTATGTGATTTATATAGTAAAGTGGACACATATTGGATAAGTAACAGGGAAAAATTTGATGAATGTATAAACAGAATTAAAAGTATAATGTTTAATTATGATATCGAAAGACGTATTTTACAAATAGAAAATTCTATTGGACATACAAGGTATATGACAGGACAGAAAGTGGAAAAAAATTTTATTAGCAGGAGATATGTAGATGATTTATTCATTTATATAGAAAAAAATATATCAAATTTAGACTTTAAAAAGGAAAATGAACAATTCTTATCACATTATAGCAATATATCATCGGAAAACGATTGGAGATTGATATCATATGAAATGACAAAAATGAAAATGTACTTAAAACTTATCCCTGATTCGTATGGTCAATATACTAAAAAAATAATAGAAATGCAGAAGATTTATAAAGATACATTAAAACAGATTGTAAAAATAAAATTATGGGAAAATTCGATATCATCTTCGAATACACAAAAGGAAGCTTCACTTGGACAGTTTGAGGATAAAAGGCTAGCGTATCATAAATTATACGAAACATTACAGGAAGTATATACAGATAAAGACAATGAGAAAAATTCATTATTTATTCAGGGTCTTCATGACGTTATTAAAAATGCAGCTGATGGATATATAAATTTTTTAGTATAAAAGAGGGAAAAACATGGATAAAAGACGAATGTACCAGATTTTGGACGTTTTGACACTTCCCTATTGCAATCCTGATTTTTATCATAGAAATCAGGATTGCATCGCATCTGTCCGAGAGGCATTTTATGAAGTATCCAATAGAAATAATCTAGGCTGGAAGAAAGCTGAACAATTAAAAAAGCACTATCATGATGCAGAAAATGAAGTGAAAAGATTTGTTGGTAAGCAGTTATATGTTACACAAATTGATGATTATATTTTGATGCTCAATTTATTTTTTAAAGAACAGGAATGCAATAAACTTTTCGGGTTTTTTAGAGAGATTGATAACAGAGAATATCTGATATCTGTGTTATATTTGAAAAATTTATCCCGTATTGCCAGATCATTGTTAACATTCAGAGATGGAAGGATTGCTATCCGTATGTGGACAAATAAGAAAGACAGTACGGGAGAAAAAGATATTTTTTCAGGACAGGATGTATATAACAAAATAGAAATCTGGAATCTGTTATCCCGTATGATGCCGCTTGATATTCTCATTGCAGTCTTCCTGACAGAGAATGAATTGGATGAGGAGTATTACCTGTACAGGCAGAATGGCATGATTTTCTTAGGCGATAATATTCTGGAAACATTGTTAAGAAGAGGAATTGCTGAAACACATCTACATTTTAATGCAGGGATGCAGTATCAGTATATCTGGCAGGAATACATGAATCTTTTCAGATGGCAGGAAGTAAATTCGCTTAATATTCCGTTTCATATAATTGCTTTTCGTACTATATTTGCAGAATATCTGGAACATCAGGAAGGATATCGGTGTTTAAGAGAATTTCTAAACGGTAATTTTTCTAAAGTGTTGGAAATCAGCGGGTTATTTGATGAATTGGCGAGAGGAGATACAAGTTTAAATTCGGAATATACGGAAACTTCTTATAGTGAATTATATAGACGATGGAAAAACGTAGAACTTCAGGACCATAATTTTTTAATGGGAACATTATATGCAAGATACAAAAGTCTGCATACATATGAAGAAATGATTTTTTTGTTTAAAAGTGCAAAATATTTTAGAGACAAAAAAATAAATGCAGAATATGTTTTTGAGTTACGTTTGTTCATGCAATATCTTCGCAGTAAGAATTTTGTTTTTAAAGATATTTTACAGAGTGTTCCAATTTATGGGTTGGAGTACTTTCAAATGCATTATAGTACAATGCGGCGTAACGAACGGGCAATACGTCTGGAAAAACATGAAATCTGTAAAATTTTACTGCATTCCATTCACCAGAATGTATTTCTGAAAAAATATGAAATAAGAGTTGGCATACCTGAATTAGGTGTAAAAGTAAAAACAGAATATAATAAGCAGGAACTAAAGCGAAAAATACTGCGTGAGATTTATCTGGTTTTGAAAGAGTATAAAAAGATTCTGGAAGAGTATCAGGAAGAACAGGTCCCTAATCTGGGAATCATATTCAGTTTTTTTAAAACGGATTCTGTAGATAACAGAATTGGTGATATGTGCTGGCTGCAATATAGTGAAACAGGAACAAAAAGTTGGAATATGGATCATATCACTTTAAAACAAAAACGAATGAAAGACAGCGCGGTTGCTTTAGAAGAATTAAGAGGTGAGATTGATTTTCTTGATAAATATGTTGTAGGAATTGATACAGCATCTGTTGAAAATAAAGCAGAACCTTGGATTTTTGCACCTGTTTATCTTGCGATTCGCAGACAGATTATTACAAAACCCATCCGGCAGGAAAAAAATAGATATTCCAGAATTAATAATATTGGATTAACTTATCATGTAGGAGAAGAATTCCGACATATTTTATCCGGTTTCCGTCATATATACGAAACTATTTCTTTTATGGGATTTAAAGCCGGAGATCGTATTGGTCATGGAATTGCTCTTGGTGAAGATATTGAAAGATGGGTTGACCGGCATGAAACAATTGTTATTCCGATAGAAGAATGGCTGGAAAATCTTGTATGGTTATGGGGAACAAGTATATCCGGAGAATTAAATGTAAATATTTTTGCAGAGCAGTTAAAAGAAAAAATTCAGATTTTAGCATCGGAAATATATGGCAATGATACAAATTTAACACCAGATATACTCTATGAAGCATATCTGGAAAAATTTCATTTATTGCATGAAAAATCGTTTGAAATGATGAAACAGTATTGTCAGAGAGATATGCTGGAAGAAGATGGAGAACACTTTTGTAAATATTATAAAGGAAGGAGCAATGAAGAACATAGATGGACGACTGAAAAATTGGTTTGTGCATATTTTTGTCCTGTATATTACAGGAGAATGCAGCAGCCGATTATGGTACATGTTGAAAGAGAAAATCTCTCTCTTTACTTAAAAATACAGGAGGAATTATTAAGAATTGTAGCGCAAAAAGGTATTTTTGTTGAAGTTAATCCCACCTCCAATACAGCAATTGGAGAAAATCGTGAACTATTTATGCATCATATTATGAATCTGAATAATCATGGACTGGTTAATGAACATGCACATGAAGTAATGGTTACGATTAATTCAGATGATCCTTTAATCTTCAGTACAAATTGTGAAAATGAACTGGGATATATGTATCATGCTTTACTTTCTAAGGGATATTCAAGAGAACGGGTTATTGAATGGATTGATAAAATACGTCAATACGGAGTGGATAGCAGCTTTGTAAGAGAAATACGTCCAAGAAATACATTATTAAATGAAATAGGGCAAATTTTGCAACAGATAGAAAAAATAGTAGGAGTGGATTGAAATATTTCTTTTAATGATTTCCAGAAGATCAGAAACATATTTAAGTACTAATTTTTGTAAACTAAAACAAAGCCATTGAAAAAATTACTTAATATGGTAAAATAAAAGGACGGTAACAATTTTTGAAAAAAATGATCATGTACTTTAATTTCAAATAACTATTTAAACGTTTTATAAGAAATTCATACAAAAGAAAAAATCTTTTAATTGCTCTATGGCATATTGAAAGGAAGAAGCGGTTATATGTTTGAAATATATTCTATATTTTAAGTAGAATAGACATATATACGCTTTTTTTATTACAAAAATATAGATATTAGTAAGCTGGTGAGGGAGGAAACAGATTTGAAACGATTATTATATTTTGTATCCAATAGTAAAAATAAATATGAAGAATTGAAGCAAATGGCAGAGGGTACTTCATATGATATCAGATGGTATCAATATTCTATAAAAGAATTGCAGACTGATAAAGTAGAAGAATTACTTAGACATAAGGCATTAGCAGCTTTTAAGAAAATTAAACGTCCTGTGATCGTGGATCATACGATATTAGAGGTTGAAGCATTTAATAACTTACCGGGACTTCAGACGAACTATTTTTTTGAAAAACTTGGAAATAAAGAAATAGTTGATTCCTGCAATTATAAAAAAAAATGGAAAGCAAAAGCAATTACTAAACTTTGCTGTTGTACGGGAAAGAAGTTGATTTTTGCTGAAGGAATGGAAAATGGAAGAATTACAGAGAAGGCAGATGAATTAGAAGGAGCGTATGCATGGGATAGTATTTTTAAACCTTCTGAAAATAATGATAAGGATGAGATTTATGCCAGACTTGATAAAAATGAACGTTCAATGCGTAGAAAAGCATGGGAAGAATTAACGAAACAATTAGAAAAAGAAGAAATACTTTCTCCTGATTTGGAAAGTTATCAGAATAATATAAAAGATTTGGCGAGATTGATCAATCAGAAAAAAGTAATGCTATTTATTGGAGCCGGAATATCTGCGTCAATAGGGCTGCCATCCTGGAATTCTTTAATAGGAGAACTTGGTCAGGCAGATGATTATGATCCTGATGTTTTTTCAGAATATGGCGATAATATGCTTTTGGCTGAATATAGTGATGGAAAAGGCGGTAAACTACAAGATATATTTAAAAATAAATGGGATATAAACAAGAATCCTGATTTGAAAAAGCATCTGGAGGAGTCCATGATTTATAAATATATTATGGAACTGGACTGTCCGGTAATTTATACAACTAATTACGATCATATGCTGGAAGAGTATTATAAATTAAAAAAAAGGAAACTACATAAGATTGTAAAGTTAAATCACTTTAACAGCGATGAACATAATTATCCAAGGATTATGAAATTTCATGGAGATACTGAGGATATGGAAAGTATAGTATTGACAGAAAGCCAATATTTTAAAAGAATGGATTATCAGTCTTTTATGGATATTCAACTGCAGGCAGATCTGTTAAAATATACGGTTTTGTTTCTGGGATATAGTTTGGCAGATATTAATATTAAGCAGTTATTATATCTTTCAAGAAAGCGATGGGAAAATACTAAGCTTGAGAATCCTTCATATATTTATACTGCAACACCAAATTATGTACAGGAAGAAGTTTTTAGAAATAATCATATTGTAAGTATTTCCGGTGATGAAGCAGATAAGAAAAAAGCAACGGAAATATTTTTAAAAGATCTTTGCGAAGCAATAACGAAAGAAAAGAAAAGGAGTTGAAAAGAGAAGAAGAAAAGGAAAGGATAACAGTGGGATGACAAATAAAATTTATATAACATATGATAATAATGAAACTGTAACTTATTCTTTCTGGAAACAATTTTTTTTAATGAGTGGAGTATGGGTAATAGGAAACGAAATTGAAAATACGAAAAAGCATAATCTGGAAGCAATAAAAACAGAATGTTTACATTTATATTTTTTATCTAAACAAAATCTTCCTGTAATAAAGGATAGCAAAATTAAAGACAATGTATTTTATTTTACGAATATAAAAAATTGCGGAAGCAATGCGTTGTACAAAAGCAGAAAAGATATTTTGCCATATGACTGGAAAAAAAAAGATACATTTATAAATGCATTGGACAAAATTACTTTTAAGAAAAAAGAAAACTATAGTAATCTTCTTGAAACATATATAGGTAACAGTTTGTGGCTGTCAACCTGGCTATATTTCGAACTGGCATATGAAGGATTAACGGAATGGGATACATGGATATTGAATAACAGCAAAACATCTATTGGTGATTTAAAAAACTATTTAGATAAACTGGAAAAAAAAGTAAAGGTAAAAAAGAGCAACTCATGGAATTACAAATTTATGTATTTATACTGCAAGTATTTAGAAACAGCTATCGAGAACAGAAATCCGGAGGAAAGAAAAGAAAAGGTAGAAGATCTTTTTAAAGATGTAAATAAGTTATCGCTAGAATATGGGTGGCAGCCAGCTCTGTGCGAATTATGTGCATTAATAGCTGATCTCAGTCCGTTGAAAAATAAAATGGCAGTTTTGTACTACAAAGAAATACTGGAGAATGAAAGGAATCCGGAGATACTATATAAATTGGGTAAAGTTTATGAGAAGAAATATGGAGACATAGAAAAGGCAATTAAGTATTATGAATTAGCAGATGAAGCAAAAACGCATTACAGAGCAAGATATAAGATTGGTAGTTATTATGAAAAGAGAGGAGAATGGAAAAAGGCAATAATTATTTATGAAAGTATTTTTGAACAACTTAAAAACAAAACAGGAAAACATTTATATAATAGTACAACAACTTATGATTTTGAGTATTATGAAAAAATAATGATAAAAATAAGAGACATATTTAGACAAAAAGTAGCATATAAGGGGAATGAATTAGATGAGCTGATTAATGAATTGAAAGAGAAAAAGGTTGAATATTCTCACTTGGAAAAAATGATACATTGTATGGGAAAAATGTCAGATACAGAGAAAACTGAAAAAGAGAGAGAGCACGATTTTCTGGAAAACATTATGGAGCATGTACAGGAAAGAATAGATTTATATTATCTAAAATAAAAATTCGAAGGAGAAATGGTTATGCAAGAGAAAAAATACAAGTTGCTTATTGATGATCTGTCTGCCATAAAATATGAGGAAGAAAGTGAATTTGAAAATTCCGTATCAGCAGATGCATATGAAAAGGCTTATGCGATAACGAAAAAAATACTGAGAGAAAATAAAAAATTCCGGGAATTAAAAAACAAAGGTACTACAGGAAACAAACTGAGAAACTCAGAACAGATATATAATATATTGTTTTTTACAGGTGCAAAAGGCTCTGGTAAAACTTCAACGATGCTTTCCTATATGGAATATCTTAAAGATTTTTACAGAAAAAGTGATAAAGGTGAAAATAAATTATCTTCGAAAGATCATTTGATGTTTACAGGGTTAGAATATATAGATGCTTCTGTTATGGACAAAAAAGAGGATATTCTTGGATGTATACTGTCAAAAATGCTGAAAAAATGGAAAGAAGAAGAAAACCATAGTTATGAAGGCCGGAGAATGGGAATTATACAAACGAATGATTACTCATATAGAAAAAGAAATATTTCACTGGCATTTGACAGAGTATATACAAATTTGAAGAATCTGAGAAGTTCAAAAGATGTTATAGAAGATGAAGATGATACATTTCTGGAAACTTTGGAGAAATTATCTCTTTCCTGGAATTTAAAAGAATCATTTCAGGAATTGGTGCAAGAATATTTGGAAATCATGAAATATCCAAATACAGAAGACCTGAAAATAGAAAATCACTTTCTGGTTATCTCAATAGATGAAGCAGATATGAATATAGATCATGGATTTGAAATCATAGAGCAGATTCGTCAATATTTAATGGGACCTAATATAATTGTTCTCCTGTCAGCTGATTATGATCAGTTGGAAAAAATATGTGATAACCATTTTTCAAGAGAATTTTCTTCCATAAATAAATTCGAGAATATGGATAAACACATAAAAAGGCTGACCAGAGAATACCTGGAGAAAATAATTCCATCAGATAGAAGAATTATTATGTCTTCAGGAAGTGAATGGAAACTTCTGGACAGAGAAGAAATAGAGGTATATTACAAGGATGATGAAGGAGAACCATACGGAGAAGGAACAATTAAAAAAATAGTTCAGAGAGATTGCAGAGATAAGCTGGGAATTGAATTATATAAGAATGGTGAATTGATTAAATATTTTACGCCAAATACATTACGTGAACTTTCCACCTGGATAAAGAAAATGAGTGAACTTTCGGACATTGATATTTCGTTAAGAAAAAGTAAAGCGTATGAATGGTTTTGGGGAGAAATGTTTCCTAATGTTTTGAAAAAAGAAGATGAAAATTTAAGGATATTTTCCATTTTAGGAGACATGAGACCAAAAGAGCAGACGGATTTGCTGGGAAGTATTTTGAATGCTGGGAATAATAATCAGAGTATCTTGGAAATGATATCTCTGATCCAGTCGAAAAATATTGAAGAAAGAAAAAAATCAAACGTTTGTATGCTATTTCTTTCTATGAAAATTATGGAAATGATGCAGGATACAGAGAAATCCAAGGAACTTTATGACTATTATTCGCCATGGGGACTCTGGGGAAAATGGGAAAAGAAGATGGGATCTGAATACATAATAATAGGAACAACAGAAAAAAGATCAATGTTGTGCAATGTTCATTGTTTTGAGTTTTTTAATCTAAATAAAGCACTGGAAATTCAGGTAAAGAAGTTTATTGTTAGTGCCAATAAATCAGGGAAAATTCCAGATAGTGAGATAGATATGATGAAAAATTTCCAATATATTACATTGTTTTTTAATTTGGAAAATGATATCAATGAAGAAACTAATTCATGGGAATTTATTCAGGAGAATCAGACCATGACTTTAGGAGAAAAACATAATGATAACTGGAGTCGAAAGGGAATATTTAGTTTTTCAAATTCAATATTAAACATTTTAAAAGGATGTAAACTGGCAGAAATGTTTTGCGAATGTATGGAGAAAAATCTGAAAGACAGTGGTGTTACATCAAGAAAGGCACAGGGAATAATTGAAAGATTAGTAATATGTAGAGATGAGAATAGCAGAAAGATTATGCCATTTTATAATCTGGAATTTCTATGCGGGTTGGGAAAGGAATTGGAAAAAGAGTTTGCAGGAAGATTTATGATGGAACTCACATTAGAAAATGTGTCGCTTCATTTATACAGATACTGTTGGATTATCAAAGAAAACCTCAGAAAATATGACAAAGCATTTGGCACAGAATATGAAGAACATTTTTCTGAATTTGGATTGTTTGAGAAGATTTTAAATGAGGATATGGATCTTTTGAGTTTGTTTTTTGATACTGTTCAGAAGGTTTATGTACCAAAGGAATTTGGACTTGATGACTAAGGAGCTTAAATGGATAATTTACGGTCGGTATTAAATATTGTATTGAGCAAGATTCCAACATCATTAATAGTGAACTCAGAGATTCAGTATGATAATATTAATCGAGACACTTTTGTAAAAATAGCAGGATACTATTTAAAATATTATTCTAATGATGAATTGGATAATTTGTTTGACTATATTAAGAATGAATATGAAGATCAGGCAAATTATGTGAGAGGTTTTGAAATCGGAAAATATGAGGACAAAGAAGGTTTCAGTGTTTTTGATGCGATTTTGATATTTGCAACCAGAGTTTTGCAGGAAATAGATGGTGAACCGATTTGCCGTTATGAAAATGTACTCAGATGGCGTTTTACTTCACATTTGTTGGAAGAAGATATATTTACAACTGCATATCTGGCTTTTCAGGACTGTAGGGAAGGAAAAAGGAACAGGGATTTTTCGTGGAAACCAGTAATTGGAAATAATAATGAGCATTTAAATTGGATATTGCGGCAGGGGCTGGCTGATAATCATTTTCATTTAAAAGGTTCAGCACCACAATTTCCATTATCCTGGATTAATATGATGAATCATGTGAGGAGCAAAAAATATGAGAAGATTCTGGAAGGATATGGCAATAAAAGACTTTCGGTTTCGTATGAAATTGGAACGGAAGAAGAACATCTGTATTCATTATATTTAAAGGCAGCGTTGATACGCTGCTTTTTATTCGCGCAAATAACTGAACAGGAATTCTTTATTGCCAATAATCTGGTTCGGAATAATTATGATCCTGATCCTGAAACAAGAAAATGGTCAACTGAAAATCTTGTAATGTTTCTACTGAAAGACAAAACAGAAATTATTTTTTACCGAAACAAAATTCAGGAAAATATTGATTTTTTCAGAACGAATAAAGGTGAAAAACAGTTGGATTATGCATTGACAGGTGAATATAGAAAAGGAATAGGAAAAAATGAGGTGAATAATAGCCTTTCTGGTGAACGATGGCTTATGTATGAAATGTTTCTCAGAATATATGCAAAATCCGTCAAAGATCAAAAATATTTTAACCTGTTCTATCTATACCTTGTTATAAAGCGTGCAGTTAGAGCGGAACTTGTGCAAACAAATGAAAATATTGGATTTGACAATTTTGAAAAGTATCAGAACAGAAAAGAAGATTTTATTGAAGATACACCTCTGGAAAAAGAATACATAAAAATGGCATTAAAAGGAACGATTGTCAATCAGAACATACTTCATCTTGAAACACGTCTTACACCAAGAAAAACAGCTTTACAAAACAAAAAATACATTGAAAAATATGATAAAGTCATGAAAAATGATAAAGAATTGATGGAACGATATTTTTATGTATTTCATTTTGTAAAAGAGAAGGATAATGAGAAACTATTAAACAGCGATTCTTATTGTCGTCATTATCAAAAAAGGCGCAGCCTGCAAAAACAGGCTAAAGCAATTGCACTATTTCGTACAAAATTTCCTGAAACAGCAAAAAGATTGAGGGGAATAGATGGATGTTCAAGAGAAATAGGATGCAGACCGGAAGTTCTTGCTCAGACCTATCGTTATTTAAAAAATCATATAGTATATGCGAAAAGAAATAAAGTATATTATGACAACAATAAAGAAGTAACAGTACCTCAGCTTCAGATGACATATCATGTAGGCGAAGATTTTCAAAGTCTGGTAGATGGTCTTAGAGCAATTGAAGAGGCAATTATGTTTTTTAATCTTAATTGTGGTTCAAGATTAGGTCATGCATTGGCATTGGGTGAAGATCCGGATGAATATTATGAAGGAAAGAAAAATTGTATATTGATTACGCAGCAGGATTATCTGGACAATCTTGTATGGGTATATTACCGAATTAAACGTTTTTCTCTTATCGGATATGAGGATTTACTGTTAAATATTGAGCAGGAATATAATAAATATTTCAGACTGATTTATGGAGATGCTGTATCGGATGAATTTTTTGAGGCTGTTATAAGAGAGGCAGGAAAATATTTTCAGAGGAGCAATGAGCGTGTATCTAAAGGATATAGTAATACGCATTTCAACTTTAGAATCTCTGAATACTATTCGGCATGGCAATTACGCGGAGATGATCCGGAATGTTATAAAAATGGATATTTTAAAGATACAGAAGATTTCTCCGAATGGAAACGCTTCTCTGTGAATAAAGAATGTCCGAGAGATTATCGGATTCGTTATAATCCTGAATGTGCCTATTTATATTTCCTCTATCATTATAATCCACATGTAAAAAATGAAGGACGAAAAACAATAGAAGTTCAGATAAGCCATAAAATGATAAAATGTATAAAAGAAATCCAACGAGAAATGCAGTTTTGGATTTCAAAACTGGGAATTGGAATAGAAGTTAATCCTTCGTCTAACTTTTTTATAGGTACATTTGATCGATATGATAAGCATCCGGTATTCAAATTATATAATATAGGATTAACTGGATCGGAAACCAAACTTAATGAATGTCCTCAGATTCCTGTATGTATAAATACAGATGATCAGGGGATTTTTTCAACTTATTTGGAAAATGAATACGCATTAATAGCACTGGCTTTGGAAAAAGCAAAAGATGAAAATGGCAAAAATCTCTATAATCGAATGTTCATTTATCAGTGGATTGAGAATATCAGAAAATTAGGCTTACAACTAAGCTTTGCAAAACCGGAATCATCAAATTTAGAAAAATTTATTGATAAAATTCCTGAATGTGTACATCAATAAAAACTGGACGCTCTAAATATAAATACAACCGATTTAGAAAGTAATCCTATATGCGTGGACGGGCAATTATTAGAAAAAATAATAACTCATCTTAATATATTAAATCTTGCAACCGACAAGGAATATGTACATAGTTTTTTTGAGTAAAATAAGAAAATTGTTTTCTGGATATGAAACTTATTACAAGCGGGAATGAAACAATTTAGGTCTCTTTGCCTGAAAAAATTATTAAAACTACATATATAAGAGGGAGGGAATCTTTAATATCAAATTGGAAAATGAATATGCATTTATTGCAAGAGCTCTGGAAAAAAAGGTAGACGAAAATGGAGAAAAAATGTATTCAAAATCAATGATTTATGATTGGCTGGATAAGATACGAAAGATGGGATTGAACCAATCATTTCTTACAGTAAATGATGACGCAAACGATAAACTTCCATAAAATGCCCGAACGAAACAATATATTGAAAAAATCTATACCCAAGGAGGACTCCCAAATGACAAACTTAAATTCCCTTTTCCTGTCCCAGGCCTACAAGGACTGCTGGGACGATTATAACAGATCTTTAAAACTCCGTAGCTTCCCACGTTGGGACTACGTGATCCTGACTGCTTCCAATGAGCAGCAGGCAGAAGGTTTCCGTAAACAGATTGCGGACAGGCAGAATTTCCTGCCGAGAGGCACGAAGTTTATTGCCATCCCGGACCGTGATGGCAGGCGTGTCGGATCCGGCGGGGCTACGCTGGAGGTTCTGAGATATCTTCATGAACAGGAAGGATCTTTTGACAGCCTTCGTGTGCTGGTGATTCATTCAGGCGGGGACAGTAAGCGTGTTCCTCAGTATTCTGCGCTGGGTAAGCTTTTTTCGCCGGTGCCTCATGAATTACCCAATGGACGTAGTTCCACTTTATTTGATGAATTCATGATATGCATGAGTTCTGTTCCTTCGCGGATCCGTGAAGGGATGGTGCTGCTGTCGGGAGATGTACTGCTTTTATTTAATCCTCTTCAGATTGACTACAACAATGTGGGTGCAGCTGCCATATCCTTTAAGGAAAACGTAGAGACCGGCAAGAACCATGGTGTTTATCTGAATGGACCGGACGGAAATGTGAAGTGCTGTCTGCAGAAGAAATCTGTGGAGGTCCTGCGGGAAGCAGGAGCAGTCAATGAATCCGGTTGTGTGGATATTGATACCGGGGCACTGATCTTTAGTACTGACATTATGAAATCTTTATATTCACTGATTGAAACAGACGCGGACTATGACAGAAATGTCAATGAGAGAACGCGTCTTTCTCTTTACGCTGATTTTCTTTATCCTCTGGCTTCGGATTCTACGCTGGAGGATTTTTACAGGGAGAAGCCGGAGGGTGAATTCTGTCCAGAACTGACGGCTGCCAGAACCCGTGTGTGGGAGGTGCTGCGTCCCTACAGGATGAAGCTTCTGCGTCTGGCACCTGCGAAGTTTATTCATTTTGGAACGACCAGGGAGATACTGGAGTTGATGAACGGAGGTGTGGATGAGTACCATTATCTGGGATGGAGCCGGAAAGTGGGCAGCAGTATCCGCAGTGATGTGTCCGGCTATAACAGTGTACTGAGCAGCAGGGCATCTGTTGGGAAGGACTGTTATCTGGAGGTTTCTTATGTGCATGGAAATTCCAGGATTGGCAGCCACAGTGTGCTCTCTTACATAGATGTGCAGGATCAGGTTATTCCTGATAATGTTGTTCTCCATGGGCTGAAGCAGAGAAACGGAAAATTTATTGTCCGTATTTTTGGCGTAAATGATAATCCTAAGGAGAACCGACTGTTTGGCAGGGATCTGGATGAACTGGAAGATACACTTGGAGTGAGATTCTGGGAGGAGAACGGACAGGCACATACCTTGTGGTCTGCTGCGCTGTATCAGGAGGCAGATACGATCCGGGAGGCAACAGATGCGGCACTAGAACTTTATGAGATTGTCACAGGAGGGAAAGATTTTGACAGATCTTTATGGACTGCAGCTTCCCACAAGTCTCTCTGCGCCGGATTTAATGAGGCGGATCCGGATGCTATCATAGCATGGAATAAGCGGATGGCAGATCTGGTAACTATGGACGGGATTGCAAAGGCAATCAGAGATCAGGTTCCGGCAGGAAGTATAAGAAAGCTGCAGTCTTTGACAAAGATTCAGAAGGAATGGCTGGAGAAGCGTCTGAGAAAAGCAGATTTCGGTGAAAAAATGCGTCTGCATTATTATCTGGGAGTGATCCTTGAGGATGAGAATGAGGTGCAGGAATGTTTCCGCATTATTCAGTCGGAAGTTCTGGAAGCGACGATCAAAAGCCTTGCTTATAATGAGCAGGCAAGGATTGTTACAGATCATCATACAGTCAGGCTGCCGCTTCGTGTGAACTGGGGAGGTGGCTGGAGTGATACGCCGCCCTATTGTAATGAAAAGGGCGGGACTGTATTAAATGCAGCTATTCTTCTGAACGGGGAGAAGCCGGTAGAGGTGACATTGGAGAGGATTCCTGAGCAGAAGGTGGTTTTTGACAGCCGGGATATGGATGTTCATGGAGAGTTTGACACGATTGAGCCTTTGCAGGCGACAGGTGACCCTTATGATCCTTTTGCCCTGCAGAAGGCTTGTCTTCTTGCCTGTGGGATCATTCCCAGGGAAGGACATACTC
>NZ_JAJCGT010000054.1:0-18432 GCF_020553185.1 Blautia sp. MSK18_10
ATGACCCTCTGCTTGTAAGGCAGATGCTCTCCCAGCTGAGCTAAGATTCCATATTGCGCTTGTTTCAGGCGGCTTATTTGTTGTCCGCTCCGTAACTTGCTTTGCTATTATATAATGGATTTTGTCGGATGTCAACACCTTTTTTGAAACTTTTTTAATTTTTTTTATTTTTCTAATTGTTCATACATTTTAAATCCATCTTATCACCTGAATTTTCCAAAGAAATACAGGTAAATGAAACCCGGAAACAGAATTGCTCATGACAACAACTCTGATGTACCGACAAGTTGATTCTTGAAACAATCTTGTCGGTACACTAATTCCGGGCTTCTTCTTCAAGAACTATCTTTTTATGTGTAGCAGAAATTTTTACTGATTCTGCCTCTATATAATTTTAACTGTATGGTTTTAGCTATATAATCTTTGTTTCTATTTCTTATTTTGTAATCTTTACAGAATTTTTCTGTCCTTTGCCCTTGAAAAGCTTCTGGTATGCACTTAATTTTGCTGCCGGAACTTTGATTACTGCCTTAGCAGAAATTCCCTTTAATGCAGATGCTCCTACTGTTTTGAGCACTTTAGAATTAACTGTAATGGAAGTCAGCGCTTTACATCCGTTAAACGCCTGTTTTCCAATTGTGGTTACTTTGGATCCTATCGTGACTTTTTTCAGTTTTGTGCAGCCATTAAATGCTTTATCACCAATTGCTGTTACATTAAATGTATAACCATTAATTTTTACTGTTGCAGGAACAGATGCACTTGTAAGAGTTTTCTCTGCCGGAGCATAAACGCTTACTGTTCCATTCTTGTATGCGGATTTAGTTACCTTGTATTTCAGGTTTCCGGATGTGTATACCTTTCCTTTTGCCGGAATCGCCGCAATTTCGAAATTCTGGATCGCTGTGCCAACATAATTGCCTTTACCTGTAATGATCACAGATGCTGTGGAGCCGGCTTTTGTGTTATTTGCATAGGAAACGGTGTAGTCTGTTCCGGCTTTCAGTTTCTTGCCGTTTAAGGTTACTGTTACTGACGGTTTAAGCGCCTTACCTGCATAAAGTTGAGTCTTGATTGTAGAAATTTGTGCAGATGCGATGCTGTTCAGAGATTGACCTGAGAACTCATAGTATGCAGGAATCTCAACAGCTTTTATTTTCTCTTCATTTGTCCACCAGTCTACATAAAATAAACGATGTTTATTTCCATCAATTCCGGCTGTTAAACCTTCGAATTCATCCAGATGAATGTATCGAGGAAGTACTACTCCATATTTTTTCTCACCATTTACATCAAATCTAAACTGCGCCAGAAGTCTGTTTGTAGAATATTCTTCATCCAGACTAGCATTGACCGTAACAAGATTTATTTCTTCATTCTTGTATATTTTTGTAAAGTAAAACCAGTCATTATCCTCTGTCTCATCCCATGCATACCTATATGTTGGATCAAAACAGTCTTTCGATACAGGAACGCCTGCTGCCTGCGCTTCTTTTGTATCAAACTGTCGAACGATCAGATTTCTTGAATATGTCTCACCTTCCGTTTCATATGTACCAAGTTTCAATGCTCCACCTATATACAGCTGCGCTGTCTGTTTTCCGTTTGTTCCAAGATAAATCTGCGGAATTGCTGTCTGAGAGTATTCTGCACTGTCAATTTCACCAAATTTCAGATAAGCTCCCGGCTGTCCATAAATGGTTATTTCCGGATTAATCACTGCTTTCTCAAAATTCAGATATTCAGATACAACCAGACATACACCCTCTTCTGATGTCAGTTCTTTACAGTTCAGGCTCTTCACTACAGCATCCGCAATCTTAATTTTATCTGCTGTTACATTTGCATTTAATCTGGCATTCATAAGTTCCACTTCTCCAGAGCCTGTAAAGGTTAAAGTATTCGCCTTTACAAGAATCCTGGACAGTGACAGTTTCTTGCCTGCCGGAACATTTACAGAAGAAATTGAAACCGGAACAAAATTATCTGTATCTGTGCTTTCGTCATAATTATTCTGTCCCTCTATCTTCAGTGCTTTCGCAGCACTTGGAACAGTAAGCGTTCCACTGATCTTGGTGTTAGCTTTCATATTCATCAGATAATAACCACTGGCATTGTTCTTCTTCTGATATGCATTTATATATCTTTCCGCCTGTGCTGTCGGTGCGACATTAATCCACACACATCCTCCATCAGGGAATTCTGCCCTTCCGCATGCCTCGAAAATCTCCTTTGCTGACATTCCTTCACAATCCCGGAATTCCTGAAGATCAACCGCATTATCTTTATCCGGATTCCAGATTTTTCCATTCATATCCTGAGTCGTACCATCTTCTGAATAGACCCAAATTCTGGAAAGCATTTCCACAATATCTTCGTCAGACATATCATATTTCACTGCCTGTGTACCAGCCGGAACAGGAATATCTTCCCATTCACCTTTCTCATCTGATGTCTTATATATAATTCCAATTCCGTAAGGACTGCTCCACTTCTCTCCATTTTCATTTTCAAACTCGCCAGTACCCCAGTCAAATGTTTTATGGAATACCGGAGCAGTCTTACTGTTTACAATGTGTATAAAAAAAGCATTTTCATCCTGTGGATTGTTTTTGATATTATCCGTTTCATTGTAAATATTAAAAAATTCACTGGAACCAAATACCTGCAGATCATGGCTGTTATTTCTCAGATATATATTTTCTACTCCGGAAATACCACCTATCGCATTATTCTGCCCACAAAAGATCACTTTATCATCGGAACCTGTTCCTTTTAATACGCTTCTCATATCCTGACAGAAGAAAGTTGTCGTTCCTTTTCCTTCTTTGATTTCAATCGTCTCTGGCGGATCTATCATACCCCAGAATACGATGTTTCCGTTCGGTGTAATACTTCTGGCTCTTGCATTCTCCACCAGTACTATCATCCCTTCAGGAGCCACAAAGTCTGCTGCATCTTCCAGATCCTGGACGCTTACAAAACAGTATCCTGTATTTTCTCCTTCGATACTGTTTAACGCATTTGAAAAAGTAGTGTCTTCTACTGTTTTCATGTCCACTTCCGGACGTTCTTCATTCTGCAGGGCATTATTGTACTGTTCCTCTGTTATATATGCCACTTCAAAAGATCCTTTTACCTGTTTAGCACCTGCTGCGTCTGTCGATGCCTCTGATTCTTCTGATGTAAATCCGTCCACTTCCGGCGCTTCGTCCGTATCAAAATCTGATACTTCTTCCCCGGATGTCCAGATTTCTGCCGTATCCTCTGCTTCGGCTTCTTCCTCCGTGCCCTGCATCTCTACAGTTTCTTCCCCCGAAGAAAATTCTGTGCCCATAACAGCTGCGCTTTCTGCCATAGGTGTTATGCACATAAGTGCTGCCAACAATAATGCGACTTGTTTTTTCTTCATACGTAAAACCCTCCTTTTTCTGGATTTGAGTGTATTAAAAAAAGCACCCTGCAAGATGTAATCGCAGCTTGCACAATTTGCGAGAATGATTTTTTTAGTACCTCTGTAATTTTATACACTGCCATCTTCATTTTTGACAGCGTTCAGAATCCCTTCAGGGATATCTTTCAAAAATATTTTACAGTAAAATCTCTTCCCCTATTTCATCCAGGAAGCTGTTCATCTCTTCTAGTGTCATCTTCTCTTCCAGTCCATAAATAATTGCTGCATCGTAACGTACGCGCGGATAAAGTCTCGGCTTCTGACCGATATCCAGAAGCCTTTGTGTATCCGACAGATCAAGAGAAAGGAGAAACGCACACTGCAGTAGTATTTTCCTTGTGGGGATTCGCTGACCGCCAAACAGTTTTCGTGCATAGGATTCTTCCAGATTCAGCTTTCGCACAATATCTTTCTTTTTCATTCCACGCTCTTCGATTATATGCTCAAGATAAAGCCCTACCTCTACCTTGTTTCCTCGTTCCCTTGCAAAATATGCGGCGCCTTCCTCTTTTATCATTCCCATGATTTCTTCTGTTTCTTTCATTTCTTCTCACACCTCTTTCCTGTTCATATCTCCCTTCTGCCAAAACCCGAGGTTATATTTTTTGATCTTTACCACTGTCCGTTATCTGATGACTGATCCATAATTAAAAAGCAGATATGATACTGTTAAGTGTACCATATCTGCCCATTTTAGAGCGGGACAATTTTGTCCCTTTTTATGTATAAATTTCAAAATCAGGGGAAGAATCTATCTTCATGATTTCTTCTTTTTGTTCCTCTGTACAGTGTACCTCCGTCAGTCCCGAATGTCCAAACAGCGGTTCAAAATTTTTAATATCTGCATTGGAAATATCTATTACCTGCAGATTCTTTGCTCCTGTGACAGGAGACAGATCTTTCACCAGACTGAAACTTACTGACAGGAAATTTAATGAAGGAAACTGTTCGATTCCTTCCAACGAAGAAATCTGTGTTGTGAATGCAAGTGTCTCCAGCTGTGTCATCCCTTTCAATGGTTTCAGATTCTCCAGTATGGTACTATCCCCCCACATGAACAGCGCCTTTAAGGTACTCATCTGCGAAAGAGTTTCGGCAGCCGCCTCATTTACATCACACATGCACAGAGTATCCAGTTTCTTCATCTCTGTCAATGGCTCAAATATATTGTTTTCTACTTCCATATTACTCATATCCAGGTAATCCAGGCTCAGATTTTTCAGAAAGTCTATATCTGTCAGATTCATCCCCTGTATATTTAATCTTAAAATGCCTGTGCATTCTCCAATCACTGACAGATTCTCTGCCGGATTCTCCATAATACAGAGGGTATCCAGATCTATCAGATTCAAAAGCACAGAGAAATCTGTGATCATATTCTTGCTCAGATAAAGTTTTTTCAAAGGCAGCTCTTTTAACCCGGAAATATCTTCGATTTTCTGGTTACACAGCGCAAGTTCCTCCAGATTTACCATTTGTGCCAGATCCGAAAGATCTGTAATATTTCCGCGCACAGATCCGAAGCTGCTGTCCTTTCCATCCACATGGCGGCCTTCACCCCAGAATGTGTCCTCATCATCAAGAATTTCTTTTCCGACAATGCGGAGTTTCCTTACATTCTCCAGCATAGAGGCAGTTATTTTGTCTGTCTTTGAAAGCCCCAGTTCCTTGCGCACGGCTTCTTCTATCAATTCTTCTCTGAAGATTATCTCTGCCTGTATCTGTTCTTCTGCCGCACTCTGTTCTGCCGTTTCAATCCTTTTGTTTTCAATCACTGTGCCATCCGGGGAAAAAATTGCCAGTATATAACCTGCTGCAATCAGTCCAAAGACTGCGCCTGCTTTTTTATAAACCTTTTTTCTATTGTTCGCCTGACATTTCTCAACTGCTCTCCTTAATTGCGCAGCATCCCCATATCTTTTATCAGGCTCAAAAGAGCAGGCCTTCTCTATGATCTTTTTCATTCTCCGGCTCACTGCACACTCAGAAAGCTGATTCATTTCATAGCTCTCTGAAACCATATACAGCATTGTCTGCCCGATTGCATACACATCTGTACGCTGGTCTGTCTGTGTATAGCCATACTGCTCTGGCGCCGCAGTTCCTCTGGTACCCACCACAAAAGTATCACGCGACCCATCTTTTTTATAACTGCGCATAGTACCGAAATCAATGAATACCACCTCACCACCAGGTGTGACCACTATATTCTCCGGTTTTATATCCCGGTGTATCATAGGCTCATCCGGATTCTGAAACTGCTCTGCTGTCTGGCATATCTTCCTGCTGATCCTGCAGATTTCCGCTTCTGATATGCCACCTTTTTGCAAAACCATCTGAGCCAGAGACATTCCCTCTATATATTCCCTTACCAGATACACTTCGCCATTTTCTTCAAATATCCTGTATGTCTTTGGAATCCCGGACAATTTCCTGTCCGCCATTTTTTCCATGATTTCCATTTCATTGCGCAGAAACTCCGCCTGCCTGTTACGCCCCCATTTAAGCACGCACAGGATTCCGGTAGCTGTCTCTTTCACCAGGAAAGTGGATGAATCTTCGCTTTCCTTCAGACATTCATATACAGTCCAGTGTTCTTGCATGTCTTCTGGCAAATAATCGTTCCATATCTTGTTCTCTTTCATACAATCTCTCCTGCTTTGGTATAACCGATCGCCGACAATCAAAAATGGGTCACATTTTTTCGCGTCACTATGATAATTTTATATCAGTTTCCCAATAAATCGGATTGTCTGTCGCTTTTTATAGAATTACTATAGATTGTATCAGAAAACTTATGGAAATCCTATATGTTTTTGCACAAAAAAAGATTCCCTCTCCAGTTTTACCTGAAAAAGGAATCTCCTGTTATCTTTACTTATTCAGCGTCTTCTGCTGTGTCAGTTGTATCTGCATTTTCTTCTGCCGTGTCATCTGCATTGTCTGCGTCTTTGCTGTCTGCATCATCTGCATCTTCTGTATCTATTTCTTCTGCATCTGAGCTTTCTTCAAAAGGAATTACTGCACCATCATATTTCTCATTGATAAAATCTTTAATCTCATCAGATTTCAGTACATCTACAAGTGCCTGAATCTTTTCGCTGTCTTCATTGCCTTCTTTTACTGCGATTACGTTTACATATGTCTTTGCTGCTTCAGAATCAGATTTCTCATATGCAAGTGCATCTTTTCCAACTGAGAAGCCTGCTTCCAGAGCATAGTTTCCGTTTAATACTACGTAAGCTGTCTCACCTGTAACACGTGCTACCTGTGCTGCTTCCAGCTCTACGATCTCCACATTGTGAGGATTCTCTGCAATATCCTTAACAGTTGCATTTAATCCTGCACCATCTTTCAGAGTGATGATTCCGTTATCCTGGAGAAGAAGAAGTGCTCTTGCTTCGTTTGTGGTATCATTTGGTACTGCGATGGAATCTCCGTCTTTCAGATCATCCAGGCTGTCTTTTGTTCCGGGATAGATTCCGAATGGCTCATAGTGAATACCGCCTGCATTTACAAGGTGTGTGCCCTTCTCCTCATTAAACTGATCCAGATATGGGATATGCTGGAAGTAGTTTGCATCAAACTCTCCACTCTCAACTACCTCGTTTGGTCTTACATAATCATCAAATACAGTAACCTCAAGGTCATATCCTTCTTTCTCAAGAAGTGGTTTTGCCTCCTCAAGTATCTCTGCGTGAGGTGTTGCAGACGCTGCAACTGTGATTGTCTTGTCATCATCCTTTGCGTAAACTCCTGTGCTTAAAGTTCCTGCTACTAATACTCCTGTTAAAACTGCTGCCACTAATTTTTTCATAATAATTGTCCTCCCGAATTTTATATTTTAACTTTTTTCATAACCATTTTATAATCAACGATTTCTTAAAACTACTTTCTTCTGTCAATCTTATTTGCGATCATCATTCCCACTGACTGGAAAATCTGTACCAGTACCACCAGCAGGATAACTGTGACGATCATAATATCTGACTGATATCTGTAATATCCATAGCGGATGGCGATATCACCAAGTCCGCCTCCTCCTACTGCACCGGACATGGCTGAATAACCAAGGATCGTTCCGATCGCAATAGTCGCTCCTGTGATCAGTGAAGTTCTGGCTTCTACCAGAAGAACCTTCACGATGATCCTTATATTGCTGGCACCCATAGCTCTGGCTGCCTCGATCACACCTGCATCTACCTCTTTAATAGACGATTCCACCATTCGTGCGATAAAAGGAATGGCAGCCACTACCAGAGGAACTACCGTTGCTGTTGATCCATAGCTCTTTCCCACCACTGCTCTGGTAAAAGGAATCAGCAGGATCAGTAAGATCAGAAACGGAATACTTCTCACAATATTTGCAATTGCATCCAGTATCTTATACAACACTGCATTTGGTTTCAGTCCCTCTTTATCAGACACTGCCAGCAGCACTCCCATAGGAAGTCCGAACAGGTATCCCAGAACTGTGGAAAGAACTGTCATGTAAAGTGTTTCTCCCACACCCTGGACAATCATCATTATTGTTTCATGATCCCACATATTCTGTCACCTCCCCGATTGCTAAACCTTTTTCTTTCAGATACTGCTTCATCATTTCTGTCCTGGTGCTGCCTTCCATGAACTCCAGTATCATCTCTCCCTTGGCTACACCACCTACATTCTTGGTATCTGCCTTCAGGATATTTACCGGTTCTCCGAAGGTAAGGATCAGATTTGCGATCACAGGCTCAAAAGCTGAATTCTCTGAAAATACAATTCGTATTTTCTCACCGCTTTTGATCTCTGCCTGTCCTTTTTCCCTGCCTGCATCCAGTCTGCTGTCTGCGTCGATATCAGAGCCTGTATCCTTTCGGATCAGTTCTTTGGCAACCTCTGACTGAGGATTTGCAAAAATATCTGCAACCAGTCCCTTCTCAACCACTTCACCCTCATACATGATCGCCACATGTGTACAGATTTCACGCACAACCGACATCTGATGAGTAATGATCACTATGGTGATTCCAAACTGTCTGTTAATCTTTTTCAGCAATTCCAGAATAGAAGAAGTAGTCTGCGGGTCCAGTGCACTGGTAGCCTCATCACAAAGTAAGATCTTCGGATCCGATGCAAGTGCTCTTGCAATGGCAACCCTCTGCTTCTGTCCACCAGAGAGCTGTGCAGGATAAGCATTCTGCCTGTCCCCCAGACCAACGATCTCCAAAAGCTCTGCTGCCCTCTTTCTGGCCTCTGCCTTCTTCTTTCCTTTTATATAAAGAGGAAAACAGACATTATCGATCACTGACTTCTGCATCAGCAGATTGAAATGCTGGAAGATCATACCGATTTCTTCCCTCTGCTTCCTCAATTCCTTCTCTGTCAAATCTCCAAGAGCCTTCCCATCTATCAGAACCTGTCCCTCTGTGGGAATCTCCAGAAAATTCATACATCGTACCAATGTACTCTTACCTGCCCCTGACATACCGATAATCCCATATATATCACCGGAATCGATATTCAGGTTCACATCCTTCAAAGCCTCGACCACGCCATCTTTCGTGTCAAAAGACTTCCGGACCTTCTCAATCACAATCCCAGACATCTCATTCTCCCTCTCTCTTATTCCCCGCTCCGTTGAGCATGAACATACTATACCACTACACTTCCAAATATGCCAATTCATAATATCTAGCACCAGTTATAGTTTAAAACTATATTTTTATCGCTTTACCACATCAAATTCTATATCTCCTGGATTTATTCAGAAAGAAAAACAGCAGGAGAAAGGTCATATTCCTTTCATCCTACTGCTTTGAAAACGTAATATTCATTAAATTCCATCATCCACATCCGGTTCTTTGGGATTTGCACTTTTGCATCCATTACAGGTCATCCTCTGCTATATTCATTTTGACTTGGATAATCCATCTGAGAATAATTTGTCGTTTTGTCCCATGTAACATGAACCTGAGTCAAGCGGATATTCGCAATCCGGATCCAGAATACGCACTTACCATTTTTACTCTTCCAGGTATTTTTTGCGCAGCATTTACAGTTACTGACATTACCATACAAAACAGTATCAAAAAACACCTGTCAAAATCGCTGAGAACTTTTTCTTCCTCTTAGCTCCTTATCTTTTAATTTTTTTCACAGATGAGAACGCACTGTAAACTTTCTTTCCTTTCACTGTCTGATATGCGCGGATTTTATACTGATAAGTAGTATTCTTTTTTAATCCCTTATCTGTAAAAGAAGTGGATCTTGTGTCACTGACTTTTTTCCATGTCTTTCCAGTCAGTTTGTATACTTCATAACCAGATGCACCTTTTGTCTTGGCCCAGGTTACTTTCCAGCTCTGTCAAGCCCCATCATATTTTTCCAGCCCCGGATAGGTTTCCAGGAAATATTCATATCTCTGTACCGGATTACAGGTAAGAATCATTTTTCTGTATTCATATTCCCTCATAGATGCCACACTCTGCATTCGATTACAGACCAGAGCAATTTCTATATTCTCCATAGCCAGCTTTCGAAGAACATCCGCTGATATCCTTACAATTTCACAATCCGTTATCAACTCCACTGTCAGGAAAGAGGTTATCTGCTTGTCCAAATTCATGATCCCTACCAAAGCTTTACCTTCTCGTTCTCTTTCATCAGCAAAGTTTTTGCTTTCAACTTACAGATTTCCGAGTTCTCCGCCAACACCTCCAGCACAGCTTCCGATTTTATTCCTATCACATTATGAAAAAAATCTTTCAGTTTTTCCTCTTCATTTTCCCTTTTTCTTTCATCACTCATACTTTTTCCTTTTTACACTCTCAAAATCACCAGACAAAACCATCTTGCTTAAAGTTACTGTTTATCCTGTTCTTTTGCAAACAAGATTTTCTCTAATTATATCTTATTGTCTGACAAATAGCAATTTCACCGCTTGATTCAAATCAAGTAATCAAAAATATTTTTCCCAAACATACCCTTCACAATTTTTACTGCTACACAAAAATAGCTATAAGACTTCATTTTTGAAATCCTATAGCTTTGCTATTGATAATATTACGTTGTATTTGTAATCATCAATTATTTTCCAGTAACCATTGGAACACGACTAATAAACCGAACAATACTTGTGTCTTTATTCTTTATCATATTCAAAAGTAACCGAAATCCTACTCATTTCTAAAACATATTTCGATAAGTCAAAATTACAATTTTCACACTTTAATTGATATAATATTCAACAACTAAACAAGGAGGCCATTTAACCATGAATAATGTAAAAATTATATGTATCGCAGGCAGTATCGTACTCGGTAGTATATTGCTATCCGGACAAGCTTTTGGCAAAGCCCCCTCAGATCTAATCACCCTTTCCGCCCCTAAGGAGCCTGAGGGGCAACATGTATCTTATGATATAGATGGTTCCGGCTCTTATTATGACAGTGAGTCAGATACAACTTACTATTTTGTCAAGGGGATTGTCACTTCTTATTCTAATCATACAAAAACCTTTTCACTGACTTCCGACGTCGGTGAAACTTATGAGTTACCGGCAGATACGGATATTAATATAACCGACTATCTCAACACAGAAGCACATATATGGTACTCAGAAGACTCTCAAAAAAACTTAAAATTACTTGTGTTCTCTCCTCAAATTTTTTGGGAACATATTAATGAGCTGGAATCAGATGAACAAATTCCGGATGGTGCCACAGAAATTGATGGGACTCTTTCAAAATATATCTCTTTCTGGTTAACAGAAGATAAAATAGATGTTACTCTCTTATTTGTTGAGGACAACGATGGAAACACTCATATATATGCAGAGGATAACACATGCAATAATTGTAATAGTTCTGTTTTTGTCAAAACAATCGGCGACTATATCAAGTTATATGAAGATATGCATTTAAATTCTCAAGTATATGATGATTTTAATGTTGCATATCTTATATCAGAAGCATCATCTTGACTTACCCAAATGTCTGGTTGAGAACCTGATGTTTTTTACATCAAACATATCATATATTTTAAATGCCGCAGCCAATATTTTCAAAGGCTGCGGCATTTTTGACTTAATTTTTCTTTCAAACATGTTGCTTCTTCTTTTGACTGCTGCAAATATGTTTATGTCACAAATTCAAGCAATATTCAGCACTTACTATTTATGTAAAAAATCATTTCAGAAATTGATATATTTTTTTCTTTTCTCTGTTTACATATTGACGGCTAAAGTGTAAGAAAGATGCGATTTCACTATCTGACCACCCTAAAATCAAGTATTTTAAAATATCCCTTTGGTTTGAAGTCATTTTTAAGGTTATATTTTTCAGATCAAATGCTAATTCCACAGATGAATAATCCGCTCTATAGCTTTCTTGTAAATCACCTTCATTATCCATATATGCACATTCGTATTTTTCTTTTTTTAAGTTTCTCTTGCAAAGATGAGCAAATTTATATTTCACTGAATTGGTAATGAATTTCAAGCACTGATAATCGTCTTCACAAGTGGCGATTGTTTTTACTGCTTCTATAATTGCCAAATTCAATTCTTGAGTTGCGTCATCCCAATCTAGAAAGAATATTTTTTTTGCATATGATTTTACTAAAGGTTCCATTATGCAAAGTAAGCTTTGCATGTATTTTGAATCATTTTTTGCCTGTATAACCAAATCTTTATATCCCTGCATCATATACCCTTTTATTTTTTAAAGAGTATCTGGGCATAAAAATGTAAACTTATTTTTTATTTTTTTGTTCAGAATCAAAGGTTTCTTATATCTATAAAAAAAGGAATATTGTATTTAAACAATATTCCCAATTTCCATCCTGCATATAATCCTCACTACAGAAGCTATATATTTTACAGCTGCTTCCCGCCATCATTACCAAAAATACTTTCAAAATCTATTTTTACAATCTTTTTTGGGTTATTCTTATTATTTTTACTCATCAAAATATTCCTGATACCAGAACAAAAACGCCAGCACTGTCCAGATTTTCCGGCTGTTGTCCTTCTTTCCCGCGTGATGCTCCTCCAGAAGCGCCGTCAGCTTTTCCGTGTGGAAATACTGACGGGATATGGGGCTTTGAAACATTTTTTTAACTCTCCCGTACCAGTCGTCGTCCCGCAGCCAGACACGGACAGGCACCGGAAATCCCAGCTTTTTCCGCGCGGCCGTGTCTTCCGGGATGTATTTCCGGGCCACCTTCCTAAACAGATACTTCGTCTTTCCGTGGGCAAATTTTGCCTCCGGCGGAAGTGTCCGGACAGCCTCGAACACATCCCGGTCCAGGAAGGGCACGCGCACCTCCAGCGAATGGGCCATGCTCATGCGGTCGGTTTTCTGCAAAATATCCCCGGCCAGCCAGTATTTCAGGTCGATGTTCTGCATTTTCTCCGGGTCGGAAAGCCCGGCGGCTTCTTCATAAGTCTTTCGCAGAAACTCCTGACAGGACGGCGTGTCGGTCGGATTTTTCAAAAGCTCCCGGCGCTCCTCGTCGGTGAAAATATGGGCGTTCCCGATAAACCGTTCCTCCACCCGTTGGCCGGCCCGGATCAGAAAGCTCTTGCCGCGGCGGTCCGGCAGTTTTTTCGCCTGCCGGGAAACCGCACGCCGGATCTTTTCAGGAATCCAGGCCACTTTCTGAAGAGCCAGAGGCTCCCGGTAGATATTATAACCGCCAAATAGTTCGTCCGCACCCTCCCCGGAGAGCACCACCTTCACATAACGAGACGCCTTGGCAGCCAAAAAATACATGGCGACGGCAGAAGCATCACCGCTGGGCTCGTCGAGGGCGTACATTACCTTTGGAAGCACATCCCAGAACTCCTTTTTCCCGATAGTATGCATGTGATAAGAAAGATGCGCATACCGGGCCACCTCCCTGGCCCTGTTTTCCTCGTTGTAGCCGCTGTTCCCATCCAGAAATCCCACCGTAAACGCCATTTTTGCCCCGGACAACACGGCAATAAAACCCGAATCCACACCGCCGGACAAGAAAGTTCCCACTTCCACATCACTGACCATATGGCGGCGGACGGATTTTTTAAGCACGCTCTCCAGTTTTTTCTCCATATCCGCCAGCGAACACCCCGCCTCGGGCTGTAGCTTCGGCTGAAAATATCTGCAGATTTCATACTTTCCCTGGCGGTAAAACAGCATACAGCCCGGCGGAAGGCGGTAGATTCCCTCAAAAAAAGTTTCCTCCAGCGCGGAATACTGAAAAGAAAGATACTGCTCCAGCGCCCGTTCATTCAACTTTTTCGGGACGCCCGGGAACTGCAGGATGCTCTTAATCTCCGACGCAAACACGAAATTTCCATCCACCACTGTGTAAAACAACGGCTTGATTCCGAAAAAATCCCTCGCCAGCATCAGTTCTTCTTTTTTCTCATTCCAGACGGCGAAGGCAAACATTCCACGAAGCTGCTCCACAAACGCCGGACCATAAGCCTCAAGACCATTCACCAGCGTCTCCGTGTCCGAGCGGGTGACAAAAAGAATCTTCTTTTCCCGTTCCATCTGCTCCCGCAGTTCCTGGTAATTATAGATTTCTCCGTTAAACACCACTGTCAGGTTCTGACTGCTGCTTTTCATAGGCTGCAGGCCGCCTTCCAGGTCGATGATACTCAGGCGGCGAAATCCAAGGGCCACGATGTCATTTACAAAACTGCCCTGCGCATCTGGACCTCGATGTACCAGCTTTTCCTTCATTTTTTCCACAATCTCTCTTTTGTTCTTTTTCTTTCCGAAAAATCCACAAATTCCGCACATGCTTTTCTCCATCTCGTATAATAAGTTTGTAAGCAAGAGAAATCTCTTACAGACTTATTTCTTTTTATGGTATAGAGGTAAGGACATCTAAGAGGTATTCCCCTCATCCCATTCCCATCTATACAGTCAATAGTTACATTGACATATCGTTTATCCTTGTTGTCAACCTTTACTTCTTTATTTTACCTCATATAACACCCCATAATATATTTCTGGCACTAACAACACCTAAAAGTCTTCCAACAGTAACAACTGTCTCATTTTCATTCTCAAAAGTCATTGCGCAGTAGCATACGGTACAGCCCAAGGGCTTTTTTCGTTTTCAGCCATCAAATTTGCTCTTCATCACTTGCCGAACATGAATCCTGCTTTTGCACTTCTGCTCATTGGATTTCACGGCACTTTTTTGTCAAAAATCTTGATTAGCGGTTTACATTTTGAGACTATTTTTCTCCTTATAAAATGAATTTGCAAATTCCAAAATTTCAAAAGGAGAAAAAACACAATGACAGATCATGAAAAACTTGTAATGCGAAATATTATTTATGCAGTGGAAACTGGCGGACAAGTATATGGACAAAAGGACTATGCTGATTTTACGGAAGCATATACCAACAGTTCTGCGGAACATGCGATCACAATCGGTGCCGGACAGTGGTATGGCAATGAGGCTCGTACACTTCTTCTTAAGATTAAAACTACTGATGCCGCAACTTTCAGCAAGTATGATACGGCCGGTGTCGCGGCGGATCTTAATAAAACAGACTGGTCAAACTATCAGCTCTCAAAAACCTCGGCAAAAGCGAAGGCAATTGTACATATTATCAATTCAACAGTTGGTCATCGCTGCCAGGATCAGCTTATGGATGGACAGATGGAAACTTATGTGAAGGAAGCAGCTTCTCTGGGCGTTACAGCAATGGATGCCAAAATGATGTGTGCAAATTTTCGCCATCAGGGTGGACTTTCTGCGGTGAAAAGGATTCTTGCCAAGACTACAAAGCCTTACACACTGGATCATCTTTATACTGCCTGCCAGACAGATACCGGAAATCAGGTCGGAGCATATAAGAGCCGACAGAAAATGGTATATAATGCATTAAAGACCTATATCACTAATTATAAGGTGACAGCATCCGATGCAATTCAGGCAGCGATAAATATTGCAAAAGCAGAAATCGGTTATCGTGAGAAAGCATCGAATGCAAATCTTGACAGCAAGACCGCAAATGCAGGAACCGCTAATTATACAAAGTATTGGCGGGATGTTGCACCAGAATACCAGGGTCAGGCATGGTGTGCCTGCTTTATAAGCTGGGTATTTATGAAAGCCTTTAACAAGTCGAAGGCTTCGGAATTATTAAAGCATTGGCCGTATATAAGTGTTCCAAACATTTCAACCAAATTTACCAATTATTCTACGCCGAAAGCTGGAGACATCGTAATGTATCATAATGGGTCGGTATTTAATCATACTGGACTTGTTATTGCTGTTAGTGGTAATTCTTATACTACCATTGAAGGCAATACAAATGACGGTTCCGGTGTGGTAGCTGAAGGGATCGGCGTATATCAGAGAAACCGTACATTGAGTGCGTCCTCCGGTACAAGATTCGCCAGGCCGGATTATAGTATTATTAATTCCATTAATAACTCTGGCGAAACAACAACTCCTTCTACCTGGACAACGAAAAGCACTGGGGTATGTACTGGAGATGGCGTTTATGTACGTCAGACGCCAGGCGGAGCCATCATGGGTACGGTATCAAAGGGAACCAGCCTTGAGCTAGATGGAACCACCTCTGGTGTATGGGTTCATGTGAAAGTGTCTGGAATCGGAATCGGTTATATGCATCAGGATTATGTAGGCAAAGGAACTGCTTCCACAGGTTCCTCCGCAGTTAAAACAGCTCAGACTGCATTGAACTCAAAGTTCAAAGCCGGATTGACTGTAGACGGTATCTGGGGATCTGCGAGTCAGAAAGCATATATTAAAGCAATCCAGACTGCACTTAATTCCGTATACGGCACTGGCCTTACAACCGATGGCATCTGGGGAACAAACACATCCAATGCCTGTGCTGCTCATGTGCTTTCAGAAGGGGCCAATAACCTTTATGTCGGAGTTCTGCAGATTGGTCTTTATGCTCATGGTATTACCCTGAATAACGGGATTGATAATGCCTTTGGAGCCGCCACAAAGCAAGGTGTGAAAAAATTCCAGACTTCTAAGAGATTAACTGCGGATGGAATTGCGGGAAGAGATACTTTTGCAAAGCTTGCAGGTGTTTAACGATTTTTGAACATGCGCCTGACGAGCGCACCTGAGAAAAAGGCGCTGCATATGCAGTGCCTTTTCCGAGAAAATGCGAGAAAATCTAATATTCACTGGGAGAGGTATCTTCAAAATCTTCGTTTTCCGATTCACTCACATCAGGTACATATTCGTCGGTCATTTTCTGCGCTTCCTCTAATGTACTGGAAGGTAAATATTCCTCCCCATCACTCGTAAGCATGATTACTATATTAACGTTATTCTGACTATAATACTCCAGGTCAACATTCAGTCCGGATCGTACAGCACTCCCATTAGCTATATTCAGGACGGCGTTTTCTATATTAAAAACCATATTATAATAATTTCCTGATTCGCCCACTTCTACTGTTATCGTATTTTCATCGGAATACAGAATATTACCAGTGATATATTGGATATCATAAGTTTCTTCCTGTGCAGATTCCTGATCTGCGGGATCTCCCTGGCTTTGGTAAATTTCCGCTTCTGCGTTATTTCCAGACTGTTGATTCTGCACACTGTCTCCTGGATTTGCTGCCACAGCTGTGGGCGTTGGCTTCCTGGTAACAGCCGTAGTAAGATTTGGAATAAACTTTACAGCATCCTTACCACTTTCGCTTTCCGTTTGCGCGGATTCGTTGCTTCCTGACAATTCACATCCTGTCAGGGTCACCGTGATACCTGTCAATATCACAAAAAACACTTTCAGAATCTTTTTTCTCATTTTTTATCCTTTCTTTTTTACTTTTTACAATTTTTATTTTACTCTAAATAACTTCCCATTACCTATTTCTGGCACTAATAACACCTAAAAGTCTTCCAACAGAAATAATAGCTGTTTTATCATTCCAAAAAGTCCGTGGCCTATCATACAAGGATACAGGCCACGGACTTTTTTCGTCATTTAAGGACATCAATTCTTTTTTTCATCTCATTCCGAACGTGAATCCTGCTTCGCCAGAAGATGGTTCTTTATTTCATTCAGGTCATTCTGAACGGTATAAAGAATCTGATATTTTTCTGTAAGCTTTTCTATTACAGACTGATAATTATTTTCACGTTCTTCCTGTTTCTTGTCCCTCTGCTCATTCGATTTCACTACGTAGATGAGCAGAAATACCGCCACCACTGCCCATATCCCCTGCGACAGAGCGGCATCGAGCATAGTTGTCTCCATGTCCTGTTTCCTCCTTCCCGCTATATTAAACGTCCTCTTATCTTTTCCCCAGCCGCCGGGTTCCAAATAGATACGTTCAACCTTTAAAGAGTCGCTACAATACCGATTTGTCAACTAACAGCCTTTTTCTGCCGATGTTTCCATTTTTCCTTCATGCACGCCGGATTCTTTTAAAATTAGGTATCACTTAAATTTTTTCTGATTTTAGTTTCTGATTTTCTTCTCTTTTACTACTTCCCCAATTAAAGGAGGTAGTTTAATATGAAGTCATTGCCAGAGCTTATACATGATTATAAATCAGGGGTTCCCGGTACAGATGCCAAAATCCTGCAACGTATGCAGCCACTCATCAAAGGTACTGCAGCCAAAATCCACTGCATGGAAAGAGAGGATTCTCAGCAGGAATTATATCTTTCTCTCCTGCAGGCCATCCCATATCTGAACGAAGACTCTTCAGAAGGAGAATGCGTAAAATACATACAGACAGTTATCCAGAACCGATATAAATCCCTGTGCCGCTGCAATCTTTCGGCTCCCGAGACAGACGATATTGATTCCAGCACAGCCATTCTCACGGCTCCGGACACCTTTGATGACAGCTACTATGATATTGCCGCATTCATTGCTTCCCTGCCCGAGAAAAGCATAAAGCAAGAAATCATGACTCTTTTCTTCGTGAATTAAAAACTTTATCCTCACACGACTGAAGTCGCGTGCTTCCAGACGCTTT
>NZ_JAJCGT010000055.1:0-17387 GCF_020553185.1 Blautia sp. MSK18_10
CATCATATTTTTTTCGTTCTTCTGCTGATTTCATATTATAACCAGACAAGAATTTAGATGCTTGTCCCTTTGACCTATAAAACCATATTCCAAATAAAAACATAATCACTGCCATTGCAAAGTTAAAAACAATATAGAACATATAATGCTTCCTTTCAGTCGATTCCACAAACTTGAAGTTATTGATCTTCTGAATCCAATCCAAGTTCTTTCAACTCTTTTTCGTTTTGGATATCTTCATCAGTTTTCTTTCCAGTGATAGCACTGTAGGCTTCTTTGATGCCATTCTTCACTGCCCATTTGATAACGAAATACAGTGCAATCAAAATAACAATTGCGGTTCCACCGCTTATACCTAATTCATTCCACATAATTCAATCCTCCAACTTCCGATTTTCATTTCCGCCAATTGGAAATTAGCTATTTTTTCATTCCTTACTTTGTAAAATGTTTATGCAACAAAAATTCTGTCGGAATAATTGTAAGCACCATAATTCCTAATTGTAAAAACACCAAATAAACAGAAATCATTTCAAAGTTTGTATCATCTTTCGTTAAAATCAAAATAAAAATCGATAGTATCACCAGGATGATTCCTAAAACAAAGTTTATCCAGCCCCAACACCTGTGTGCATATCTCCATGTTTCATCATTCATCCTTGACATAGTAGTTCGATATCCCGAACTCCCCTGCCGATCTTTAGGAGGCTTATCTTTCCACGTATATCCCAATATAATCATAGATAACGGTACTAAAAGTGAACACGCAGATAAAAATATAAACATTACAGAGATCTCCTCTCAACTTCTGATTAATTTGCTCTAAAGACTAAAGTTGTCATCAAATAAACCCTACCCATATTCCAACCGCTATAAGTATCATGCCTAGTATTCTTCCAATAAATCTCGCCTTTTTATTTCCAAATAAAGCAGTTGTTTCTGAAGTAGTAAATGGAAGCAAAACAACAGTGACCCCCATTACTATAATTCCACTTCCAATCATGCAATTGCGGCTTGACACAACACCATAAAACATAGCTAAAAACCCTAAAATAATGCTCGAAATGAAATACTTAATTTTATGTCTATCTTTTTCAATTATCTTTCTATAGCTGTTTTCGCACTCACTGCTACAAAATTCCAAATTACTATCTAATTCTTTGCCACAATATCTACATTTTTTCATAGTAACTTCCTCGATAATTTTCAAAATTTTATCCAAAAGCTCTCGATTTGTCTTTACTTTATTCTACCATAGTTCATTTTAAAATACTATTCCAATACACACAAAACAGAAAAAAGCGATCCTTTTCGACCGCCTATTTCCACCTACATATATATCGTATTTTTCACTACAATTTCTTCTGCACTGGATTTTATATTAATCATTAATCTAACCCACTTCATCTGATCCTGTGCCTTTAATTCTTCCGTCGCACCCTGTTTTTTCACCATCTGTTCCATAAGTATTTCCACCTGCTTTCTGGCTTCCTGATCAATCTGATTCAGGTGTTTCGTCAGCTTTCCAGTCAATAGCAAGTATTGATATTTTGCTGATCTGTGTTCCTTCAGGAACTGTTTTCGCAACATTCCATATTTTCCATATATCGGTTCTTCTTAATTCAACAGCAAAGATTTCATCAAATATCCATATTTTAATATAGAATTATTTTTCATAATTTTTATGTTTCCAGGCAACAGAAAAACCCCGGAAACCTTACGGTTCCGGGGTATCTTACGTTTGGACACAATGTACCTTGCGGTACTCAATATATATAATTTAAGATGTTATGCTAAAATTATTCGATGATTGTAGCAACACGTCCTGATCCAACAGTACGTCCACCTTCACGATACTTTAATCCCGTTTTATCTCATATTTTTTATGGTTTTCTCTCCAAAATACAGTGAAAAACGGCTGAATTGCACCACCTATTTTGATTTGCCTGATTTCTTGGCACCGTTTTGGCACCGGAAGCCCTGGTCGAAAAAATTCTTTTCCACAGCTAACCGATGCTACTCTACCAACTTTATATTGCACCGGTAATTTTTAACTGTTATAATCGAAACATGGGTGCTACCATAACGGTAGGCGGTTAGTCCTTCAACAGAGGGTTGCAGAGTGCCAGTGGCACTCGTTTTGCAACGACCGAAGTGAAACGGAGACCTGTGACCCTCTGATTACATAGAAACCCGAAAGGGAATCCACTGGAAAGGAGGGCTAAGCCAATGAGTATTGTTGACTTCATAGCAGTAGTGAGCTTCGGCTTAACCTGCTTTAGTATCGGATATACATTTGGCAAGGATAATAATAAACCACAAAAATAGCCGCCCTGGTCTGGTAAACTAAGCGGCAATTTTTGTCAAAACATATATCGGACTAACCGTCTATCGGTAGCACTCTTTATCTATAATCATATTAGCACGCATGTGTGAAAATGTCAAAAATTTTCTTCATTCTCTTGGTTATTAATCTCCTTAATCAGCTGTACTGCCTTCTTTGCATCATCGGTTTTCACGAATATATCCACACCATATATTCCAAATCCAGGTGCCCCATGCATTGCAACATTCGCACCTGCTTCCTGTGAAAAAGCTGCTATTCCATTTTGCTTTAACATTTCTACAAGTTGTTCTGTCTCTACTATATTCTGTGCATTATAAATTTTTGTCCATTCTGCCTTAGATAGAGAAGTTTCCTTTTTCTCCTGAACATTTGACGAATTCTGGTTTCTTTTTCGATTAATAAATGCCAAGAGCCTAAGAACAATAAATGCCACAATAGTAATACCAATCAGAAATCCCAATGCTAATCGTGTTACCTGTGTTTCTGTAGCTCCCATTTTAAATAAACATATGCCATAGATGACTGTAAAAATTCCTGCACATATCACACTGGTGAGAAAATCTCTCCATATAGTAGCACTTTTTGGCAAACATTTATCCCATATTCCATTATACACCATAATAGAGGCATACAGGGTTCCTCCTACTAAAGCAGTTGCTGTCTCTCCTAAAACCAAGCGAATATCCACCGTTAATAACATCTGAATAATAATCGCTAACACACTAATCACAAACATTGATGCAAATGCAAGATTTCCAGCCTTTAATGCTTTTTGTTTCACCCATTCTTCATACACCGCAACTTTGTCCAATGTTTCTTTCATCTCTTTATTCATAGTCTGGCTCCTTTCTCCATCCAGGAGCTCTCTCATCTCAACATCGTAATACTCAGCAAGTTGAACAAGTATACTGAGATCTGGCATATTTATTCCGGTATCACATAGTTAAAGATATTGATGTCATTTAATCAATTTTGCCGATAAAGCGGTAGAAGATTTCTACCTCCTGTTCCCGGCTTCCGTCCTCACCTTTGACCGCTTCATGGACAACGATTTTTTCAATCAGCGTATTCAAAAGTTCGGCGGTCAGTTCCGTTGGATTGACGCACTCTTTCATCAAGGCAATCCATTTTTCTGCGTCTGCGGCGTTCTGGCTTTCAGTGGCGATAGCAGATTGAAGCCGCTCAATCTTTTCGTCCAGTTCAGCCTGTTCGCTTTGATACTTCCCGGACAGCATAGAGAAGTTGTATTCCGTGATACGCCCCGCCGCCCAGTCCTCATACATCCGGGCAAACAGGGTATCGACTTCGGCTTTCCGCTTCTCTGCCTTTTTCAGTTCTGCGGCCTGCTTCTTTCTTGCGGCGGCCTGTCCCTTATCAGTGGCATTTAACAGCCGCTTCAAGAGCCGTTCTTCATCATGCTGTACCAGCCCCGACCAGTATTGCAGACGGGAGAGGACATAGGCGTAAAGCACATCATAGCGGATATAGTGCATGGAGCATTGGCGTGTGCCCTGTCCGTACTTGCTACAATGATAATGGCCGTAAGGCTTGCTGTTCTGCCTGTTCTCCCCATAGGACAGCGACCAGCCGCAATCCGCACATTTTACCAATCCGGAAAAAATCTGCGTTGTACCATCCTTGCACTTCCTGCGGCGGTTTGCTATCTGCTCCTGTACCTGCCGGAAAACCTGTTCGCTGATAATCGGCTCCTGCGTATTCTCCACCCGCACCCATTCACTTTGGGGCTTGCGTACCCTCCGCTTGTTCTTAAAGGAAATGTTCGTTTCCCGGTAGTGGATGGTATGGCCGATATAGGTTTCATCTTTCATAATGCTCTTGACCTGGGCTATCGTCCATGCGTAGCTTTTTTCCTCCGGCGCACCCGCATAGATGTTTGCAAAAGTCCCATCACGCTGGAAATTGATAAATCCCGGTGTGGGAACCTTTTCCATAATCAGTATTCTTGTGATACTGGCCGCCCCTCTGCCATGAATGGCAAGGTCAAAAATCTTCTCCACTATCCAGCGGGTTTCCTCGTCGATTATCAGCTTGTTTTTGATTTCCGGGTGTTTCCTGTACCCGATGGGAGCATAGGCACCGATACGCTGTCCTGTGGCAAACTTCGCTTTGAAAGCGGCCTTTACCTTGCGGCTCGTATCTTTCGCAAACCATTCATTGAACAGGTTTTTGAACGGGACAAAATCGGAAAGCCCTTTCTCTGTGTCCTCATTCTCCGCAACGGCGATGTAGCGCACCCGTTTTTCCGGGAACAGAAATTCCAGATAGTAGTCCATCATCACATGTTCCCGCCCGAAACGGGAAAGGTCTTTCGTGACAATGCAGTTTACTTTTCCGGCTTCCACATCGTCCATCATGCGCTGAAAATCCGGGCGTTCAAATAATGAGGTGTGATAGCGATAGCGGCAAAAAGCTAATAAAATCAATGGTTTTGCGGACAGCGGATAGACAGGGAATGTGTTAAAAACTGAATACGCACACAAACGGCGTTACCTTAACCCCTTTGGGGGAGAAAGTAACGCCGTTTTTTTATGCCCGCAGGAAAGGAGGTGCAGCCGGAATGTATTTCACAAAGGGCAAGCAGCGGGCGTTTGAATTGCTCATGCAGCAGAAGCCGGGATTTGACCGCTATCAATCCGGTTGTGCCGGAGATGATGAAGATTGCGGCACTTGCCGTTTCTACCGCCCCGGGTGGAAATATGAGTTTTGCGTTTTCAAAGAGTGTCCCTATTGCCCCGGCAAAAGGACGCGGAAAACGCACGCCAGCATGGACAAATAGACGGGCAAAAGCCCTTGTGCCATGCGGCTTTGCAGACGCGAAAACGGCAAAGGGCATATTGCAATACCAAAACAGCCGAAAACGGCTTTCTAATTGTCCACGCATACCAAGAGAGGAAGTGAGGAAATATGGCAGTTTTCAGAGTGGAGCGAAATAAATCCGTTGTCCCTTGCTTTTCGGCGGTGTATTCTGCATAGCTTTTTCCCTTGTCCTGTCCCGGTACGACGACGGATAGCCCATGCTCTTTACATATCCTGTCGCTGGTGCGCCGGATAAAGTGATAGCTTTGCTTGTTGGAATGGTACTTTTTGTAGTCAACGAAGCTAACCGCGTTGAAAATCAAGTGATTATGCAGATGGTCTTTATCGACGTGAGTTGTCAAAACAAACTCATACTTGCCGCCTAATACCGCCCCGGCAAGTTCCATGCCGATTTTGTGCGCTTCTTCCGGTGTGGTTTCTCCCACCGCAAAGGATTGTATCAAGTGCCGCCCTAAATGTGTGCCGCGATCTCCGGCAGCTTCCCGCGTCCATGCAAACTCAATATCGGCGGTTTCCAGCCCGCAGCCGAAAGAGGACGCAAGCAGCTTCCCGTCTGTCTTTTCGGGATTTAAGATATAGTCTATCGCAGCCTTTAAGGTTGATTTAATAGGGTGCGTCTTTGTAACCGCCATATCTCGTCCACCGCCTTTTTAATGTCCTCTATATCCTGCCTGTAAACCGTCCCCGTCGCATTGGCGCGTTTTGCAATTTGGTTGATGTTCCGGCTCACCGCTTGCAGTTCCCGGATATATGCTTTTGTGTCGCTTCGGTCAACGACAAGAATATACCCGTCTATCGCCATTTTACGGAAGTATGCCCCATACTGCTTTATGGGAAGCTGCTTCATCTTCTCGTCGATCAGCCGCTTTTCTTCTTCCGTAACGTAAAACTTCATCTGTATATTTCTCTTTCGGTTTTCCATTTCCGCACCGCCTTTCGGTATAAGGGTTTGGGATTATCCCAACAAGCATTTTCCGCAAACGGGTACTCGTTTGCTGTGCTTGCTATCTACTCCATACCCCCACCGAAAGGCGGTATTTGTTGCGCGTTCCTTTGATTTTGGACGCAAAAAAAGATTGCAGCCGCCATGCGCTGCAATCTCCCGATTTCTCATATTGTGAGGTTAATCCTCTGCTTTTTCGACTTCCGTTATCTCCCTTGCTGTTGCGGTTACAATCCGTATGCCTTTATCGCTCATACCGTCCAGCAGCGCGTCAAGCTGCCGCCGCCCGGTGGATTTCTCCGCATTGCTGTTCGGGAAGAAAAATTGATCTACCGAAATATGATACCGGGTTACAAGGTCATAGAATACCTGTAAACTCGGCTGTTGTCCCTTGTTCTCGATATTCGCAAGGTAGCGCGGGGAAATATATAACTCGTCGCTTACCTTTTTGCGGCTCTCGCCGTATTCATTTCTCGCGGCTTTTATAGCTGCCCCGAAAGCCTTAAAGTCGTACAATGGTACGGGTCTTTTTGCCATTTTCATTCACCCTGTTACATTTTACAGTTCACCTTTCTTTTTGGATATGTCCACACAATTCATATCATTAGGTTAAATACTTCCTGTTGTGTATTGACAGTAGACTGATTTTCTGATAAAATAAAATTTATGTAAAAGGAGGCGGCGTTTATGTTGCATAGCATGCGTATTAGATAAGCATTGAAAAAAAGGATTTTCCCATTTTCAACATGGGCTTTTTTGTCATGCTTATTTTGCGGATGCTATACAAAAAACTAACGACGTATAGATATAGTATAGACATAGTGCAAGCTATGCCTTAGTTTTGTTGTACTGCTCTGTGCATTATAAATGCAGGTCAATGCTCATGTTGAGGATTGACCTGCATTTTTTTGTGTAAAAAGGACGAGTGAAATATAATGCTTAAAAAATATTGGATAAAATGTCCGATTTGTAACGGAAAGACGAGAGTTCAAGTATTTCATAATACTGTATTAAAAGATTTTCCTCTTTTCTGCCCTAAATGCAAATTGACGCATATCATTGATGTAGAAAAATTAGAGATTGTAATCAAAAATACAGAAAAACAAACTTTTATTATTTAGAAGAAAGGATATAAAAATGAAACGTTTACCTAAATATACGCCTGCGGAAGTACGGAATGATCCATACGGATTTACTTACAAAGAAATGTCGGAAGTTATTGGCGAGAATGAAGCAAAAGCCTTATATGAAGAATTATATAAGCAATTACCACGCAAAAAAAATCTATCAATGTTGGTAAAAAATATTTGCAAAAGCAGTGATACTGAAAAGTATGTTTACGAACTGAAAGACAACAAATACATTGAAACGGTTTTTATCAAGCGGCGAGATGGTGGAACTGTTTGCGTGAGCACACAAGTCGGTTGTCCTGTTGGTTGTATTTTTTGTGAGTCCGGGCGAAATGGCTTTGTTCGTAATCTAACATCGTCAGAAATCGTACAACAGATTATATTGTTGCGTCGAAAAGTAAACCGTATCGTTTTTATGGGTATGGGAGAGCCTTTATTCAATTATGACAACTTGATAAAAGCAATCCATATTCTCCGAGATAGATATGGGCTCAACTTTCCAACCGACGGCATTACCATATCAACAGTTGGTCCGGTCGATCAATTAAAAAAATTGCGCGAGGAACATCTTAAAATTCAGTTGACAATATCTTTACACGCAGCAACACAATCTGCAAGAAATCGTATTATTCCTCACATGCGCATATATGCTATTGAAGATGTTGTTAAGCAAGCCTTATCCTATTCTGAAAGGCATAATCGCAAAATTGTCTTTGCGTATTTGCTTTTACCGGGTATAAATGACCGGCCCTCAGATGTAAGACAACTTGCAAAATGGTTTCGGGGCAAAAAAGTTATGATTAACGTGTTACAATACAACCCAACAAGCAATTCAAGAATTAAAGCACCACAGAAACGGGAAATAGTTGCATTCAAACATCAATTAGAGCAAGCAGGACTTGAAGTTACTATGAGAGTTTCTCATGGCAGAGAGATTAACGCGGCTTGTGGACAGTTAGCTAACACATATAATAAATTCAAAAAAAAATGATTAAAAGTGCCAGACGCATAGACGCAGAGCCGATAACGCATTAGGTCAAAAAACCTATGTGTTATCGGCTTTTTTATTTAATATTGCGCAAAAGCCGCTGTTCCCTATTATAGAATGGATTGCGGGTAGTGTATTAAAGTCGCCCTTTTTTAAGGATACGGCGGTATCGGGGAGGTATCGCCGTGTCCATTTTTATTTACTGTAACCCGCCTAATGCTTTGCGGTCAAAAAAAGCTATGCTCCGCAAGCGGGATATTCCGGCTATGAATGTGAACTGTCAATACATTTAGCTACTGCTTACATTTCCTTTGCGCCCGTCCGCGTCTTGCGGACGGGCGCATTTTGCTTTTTTCAACTTTTTTCTGAAAAGCGCACTCAAGAGCCATCTCCCGAACGGGTACGGAGCGAAAGGGGCAGAGAGGACAAGCCCTTAACTCCCGTCCTCTACTCCACGCGGGAAGGAGGTGAACTCTATGGAGCTATCTTCTTCCGACAAGGAAAGAATACAACATCAGTACGACGCATTAGCAAAGAAAACTTTGGTCGGCGAAGCGAAAAGCCACCGCCGCACTCTTGCGAAACGCGCAGCACGCGAAGTTACTTTTTCGGATTTGAGCGAAAGCGAACTCGCGCAGCTTTTCACAACGGACGAATACGAAAGCGATTATTTCCGTTTTCAAGTGTCCGGCTTTGATGTACTCGTCAAAAATGAACTGCTTGCCGAAGCCCTTAACGCTTTGCCCGAAAGGAAACGCGACATTATCCTTTTGTCCTACTTCTTGGATATGAGCGACGCGGAAATTGGCGAACTGCTGAATGTTGTACGCACGACGGTTTTCCGGCACAGGAAATCCGCGCTTGCGAAAATCAAACAGTATTTGGAGGGAAAAGCAGATGATGAATACCGTTAGGAAGTCTGAAAATCTGTTGCCGTTCCCTGTCATTTCCGCAGCGGCAAACGGCGACACAACCGCCATGTGCGCGATCTTGAAGCACTACGAGGGTTACATAGCGAAACTTTGTACCCGCACGCTGAAAGACGACGCGGGCAATACCTATTCCTATGTGGACGAGGAAATGCGTAACAGGCTGCAAGTGCGCCTTATTACCCGCACCCTTGCTTTTCATGTAGGATAATCTTTTAGCCCATGCGGGGAGCGTGTCCCCTTTCCACGCTTCCCGTTATGGGCTATTTGTCGTTCCGCAAAAGCATATCCGCTGTTGATGTGCTTTTGCAGGCCGACAAAGCCTATTGTTCTTTGACAAAGAAAGCGGCCTTTGGTGCGCAGCATAACAGGCAAACGGGTACATTCCGTCTGTACCGAGCCAGTCGGCGGGTACGCCATGACAGCTTTTCCCCATAGGGGAAAAGCCGAGCGAGAACTACCGCGCCGTAAAACAGGTTTAGCAGCTTGTGGGCGACGACATACAAGGCGGCACAATGATACTCCCGCGTTGAACACCCTCAAAGTATTGCGCGGCGCACCCATAAGCATGGGCCGGGGTGAAACTCCCGTGAGGTTGCAGCTAACAACCGCCCGTTTTTGCCTTTTGACGAATATAGTTTATCCATACAGGAAAAGGAGGTTTTTCTAATGGATAAAAAACAGACAATTACAACCGAACGCAAAATAGGGAAAATCACCTATCTTGTTCAAGCGTTGCCGAGTGAAAAGGCAACCGATACAATCCATAAAAAGATTGAGAAACTCATTGTAAAGGATTTGCAGAAAAAGCCCGGAAATCCGGGATTTTTAGCGTCCGAGTAGTGCATTAGGCGGCGGGATATGGTATAATGATAGCAACACATTATACCTGTTTATTCGGCTGTCGGAAAGGAGGACTAATGTTACAGTCGAATAAAATCACCGCCCTTTACTGCCGTTTAAGTCAAGAGGATATGCAAGCCGGAGAAAGCGGAAGCATACAGCACCAAAAAATGATACTTCAACGCTATGCGGACGAACACCATTTTTTGAACACAAAGTTTTTTGTGGACGACGGATTTTCCGGCGTGAGTTTTGAGCGCGAGGGGCTGCAAGCGATGTTGCAGGAAGTGGAAGCCGGACGAGTGGCGACGGTCATTACCAAAGACCTTTCCCGTCTTGGCAGAACCTATCTGAAAACGGGCGAACTCATAGAGATTGTATTTCCCGAAAACGGAGTACGCTATATCGCGATCAACGACGGAGTTGACACAGCGCGGGAGGATAACGAGTTTACCCCCTTGCGGAACTGGTTTAACGAGTTTTACGCCCGCGACACAAGCAAGAAAATCCGCGCAGTTAAACAGGCACAGGCGCAAAAAGGCGAGCGCGTCAACGGGGAATATCCATACGGCTATATCCCAGACCCGAACAACCGCCACCACCTTATACCCGACCCGGAAACCGCGCCGATTGTCAAACAGGTTTTCGCTATGTTTGTTAGCGGCGTGCGTATGTGCGAAATCCAAAAATGGCTTGCGGAAAACAAAGTCTTGACGATTGGAGCGTTGCGCTATCAGCGTACAGGACAGGCGCGGTATCAGCGGGCAATGATCGCCCCCTATACTTGGCCGGACAAAACGCTCTATGACATATTAGCAAGGCAGGAATATTTAGGGCATACCATAACCGCGAAAACTCACAAGGTATCCTACAAGTCGAAAAAGACCCGGAAGAACGAAGAAGAACAACGCTATTTCTTCCCAAACACCCATGAGCCGCTTGTTGACGAGGAAACCTTTGAACTTGCGCAAAAGCGGATTGCTACCCGCCACCGCCCGACAAAAGCAGCGGAGATTGATATTTTTTCCGGCTTGCTGTTTTGCGCTGGTTGCAGACATAAGATGTATTACCAACAGGGCGTAAATATCGAGCCGCGCAAGTTTTCCTATTCTTGCGGCGCATGGCGCAACAGGGCAAGGACAGGCAGCGAGTGTACCTCTCATTATATCCGCAAAAACGTACTTCTTGATTTAGTGCTGGAAGATATGCGGCGGGTTTTGCGGTATGTTAAGGAACACGAACAGGACTTTATCTGTAAAGCTACCGAGTACGGCGACATGGAAGCGAGAAAGGCATTAGCGCAGCAGCAAAAGGAACTTTTCAAAGCACAGGCGCGTATGACCGAACTTGACACGCTTTTCCGCAAGCTGTATGAGGACAACGCATTAGGCAGACTGACAGATGAACGGTTTGTGTTTCTAACTTCCGGCTATGAGGACGAAAAGAAATCCCTTGCCGCAAGGATAGACGAGTTACAACAGCAGATCGCAACCGTTACCGAGCGAAAAAGGGATATATCAAGGTTTATTCAGATTGTCGGGAAATACAGCGACATACAGGAATTGACCTATGAAAACGTCCATGAGTTTATCGACCGTATTTTGATACATGAATTAGACCGGGAAACCAACACCCGGAAAATCGAAATCCATTATAGCTTTGTCGGACAGGTTGATACCGAGCAGGAGCCGACGCAAGTTGTCAACCATGACCGCCGCAACATGGTAGATGTAAAAAGTATCGCTATCTAACCCCAGCAAAGTTCGTCCCCGACCAGCCATCGTCCACATACTCACCGACTACATGAAGTCCCTGTTCCTTTGCGTACTGTTGCAGGATTGTCCGCTGTGTTTCAATGCTTACGCTGTCACCATAGTTTTCATCGTCCCGGCTTAATCTCATATAAAGCGCCGTGTTGTAAATCGTAGTATTGTAAGGTTGTTTCACCGTTAAAAATCCTCCTTCTAAAGAAACAACCCACGCTTACAATACTTTTGCTCTATGGCAATTATATCATAAGCGTGGGCGTGTTATCAATGATGGGCTATCAGGTTGAAGCGGCTTTTTCTGCGGTATGCCGCACCACATCTACAATCAGATCACCGAGGGGCTTTCCGCCTGCGGCGAAGTGTTCGGAGATTTTTATACGGTTGTTCCCACATACAAAATACTGCGTGCCGTTCTCTGCTTGTATGACCTGCCCTGTCCGGGGTGTAAAAATATCGCTTTCGCTTTTTGCCATCCAGTGTCCTCCATATTCAGTTTTCAAGGTACAATGCCGCACAGGAGCGGCGAAAATTTCTGCTTATATCTATCACCTTTCCTTTACCGTGTGCCGCTGCTGCCGTTTCAGTTCCGCCAGTATATCCGGCGGGATACGGTCAACCAGCCGCTGTAAATTGTCCAGTTCGCTTTTCAGCTTTGCTCGTTCCATCGTATCTTTCATCTTGCCTTTTTCACTGGCCTTTGCCCTTGCTTCCAGCTTCTCATTCTCCGCCAACAAGTCATTGATTGTGACCTTGTACTTTTTCAGTTGCCCGAAGAAGTTCTCCATCTGCGGGAACCACTTTTTCAGCATGGAGAGGGCTTCCTCTTTTTTCTTTCCGGCGTTCAGCGGGTTAATGCCGTCAAGGGCGGCTTCAATGGCTCTGGCCTGTTTGGAGAGGGAAATCGCCTGTTTGAAAAGCCGGGTGGGGATATGCTTCCGGCCTGTCTTGCTGGCACTCTCCCCACGCTCCAAGTCGGGATATTTCTCTACCATATAGGCGTGAAAATCGTCCTGCCACTTCGTCAGGTTTGCCCGGTTGCCGATAATCTCCTTTGCACACAGGCGGTTGTCCTTTGTCAGCGGAACAAAGGTCAAATGCAGGTGGGGCGTTTTCTCGTCCATGTGTACCACCGACGACACGATATTTTCCCGTCCTACCCGGCCAATGAGGAAAGCCGCCGCCCTCTGGAAAAACGCCTGTATCTCCTTTGGGGATTTCCCCTTGAAAAACTCCGGGCTGGCAGTTACCAGTGTATCGACAAACCGTGTGCTGTCTTTCCTCGTCCGGCATCCGGCCTGCTCGATACGGCTCTGAATGAAGTGGTAATAGCGTCCCTCCGGCTTGACGATATGGAAGTTGTATTTACTCCGGCTTGTGTCAATGTCGGGGTTGCTGGCGTATTGTTCTTTCTGTCTTTCGTGATGGGCTTCCAGCGGCCTTGCCGGGTTGCCCTTGTGCTTCTCAAACCGCAAAATTGCGTGTTGTGCCATTCTGCTCCTTTCCCCATTCCTTTCCTATCCGGAGTTTTCCACAGGGAAAATCCCGCCGGAATTATCTCTGATACGATAGGAATGGAATGGATATAAATCAATCATTTTAATCTTTGTATTTCTATATACCGTCCGGTTTTCGTACTTCAAGGGGGCGGTTTCCGTACTTCATAGGTACGGTTTTCAGTCCTCCGGCGTACCAGAACGGGATTTCTTGAAGTCGGTGTTTGGAACCGCTTCATAGGATTTTGGGAAAATGCGGTTGGGTTTTCCACAGCCCTGCTTCTGGATCTCCACCAGTCCGGCGTATTGCAGTTCCCGCAGGGTGTTCACCGCTTTCTGCCGCCCACAGTGGAGCAGGTCAACCACCTCACAGATAGGGTAATACAGGAAAATCCGTCCGCAGTCATCCGCCCACCCATTCTTGCGGGATAACTCTGTCCGGCGCAGGATAAAGGCGTACAGAACCTTTGCCTCGTTGGACAGGGGCTTGAATGTGGGGGGGCAAAGAGAAAATTCGGGAGCCGGGTGAAGCTGAACGCCTTTTCCGGCTGATGGATATAGATGGTATTTGTCATAGTGCGTTTTGTGGACGGTTAGAAGCCCGTTTTCCGGGGTGGGCGATACTTTATACCACCCGCCCCGGTTTGGGGCTCGCAAAACCTGATAAATCAAGGCTTTTTTCGCTCCTAACTGTCCACAGCAGACCTCCTTTTCCGTTCACTTTCTGTTTTCTGCCGCCTGTGAACTCTGGCGGCACAGCCGGGGCAGTATTTTGCCCGGTTGGATTTGGGGACGAACACGCCGCCGCAGACCGCACAGCGTTTCAAGTCCTTATCCCGGAAAATCTCCGCTTCCAGCGTTCCGTCCAGCGGCAAAACCGCCCAGCGGAACCACTTACAGCAGACCGAGAAAGAAACCGTCTGCGGGCAGGTGCAGGTGTCCCCATCGTCAAGGGCAATGCAGTTGCCGTCCTCACAGCAACAGCACTCCCGGCGTATCAGGCTGGCCGCCTGTTTCCTCTGCGCCGGTGTCATGCGGTAAAGGGAACCGTCCGGCCTGCGTTCCAGCGGCGGCAAGTCTTTATAGGGGTTATCTCTCATGCGTTCCCTCCATTTTGCTTTCCGTTGCCGTTCTCCCCGAAAAGGTTTCCTGCCCCATTCCTGCGGCGTATTCCGGCGTTGGCACGCTCCCCGCAACTTCGGGACATTTTGTCCCGAAGTCCGGCTCCTTGCGGTGTTTCTCCAGCCGGGGTATCCCTTTTCGGACGGTCATTCTGTTTTCAAGGTGCTGTCCATCGATGAACTACCCTAAGTCTACACGAAAAAAATGCAATCCCCGGAATTTTGCGAGAATTGCATTTTGATGAAGTTTACACTTTGGAAATTGCATTTTTGCAATCATTCTGTATAATGGAAGTGTGTGGAGGAGGTGCGTATCTATGGCTTTACCCGGAACACCCGGACAGCGGATTTCCGATTTATGCAACGGGAACCATATCACACAAAAGGAACTTGCAGAGAAGATAGGCGTTTCCGCTTCCCAGTTGAGCCGCATTGTCAGCGGCGAAACGAGAACGGTCAGCAGTGATATTCTCATAGGAGTGGCAAAGGAATTTAAGGTATCGACAGACTATATACTGGGCTTGTCCACCGTGAGCGTCCGTAAAAGTTACGATATTTCTGAATTAGGTTTGTCAGAGGGAGCCGTGAGGGGGCTTGTGACGGGTGCTGTTGATGTGCAAATACTCAATCGCTTACTGGAACACAGGAATTTTCCCAAGCTGATAGATTTGATACGGATTTATTTTCAGGACACGGCGGCAAAGGGGATAATGGCACGTAACCAGCTTATCGAGATGGCAACGGCTTCCCTGTCCGACTTGATGAAAGAACACCCGGAACACCGGGCGGAAGCAAAGCAGGATTTACAATTTTTGAACGCCCAGAAGATGGGGGAACATGAAGCAGAGATTGAGAAAATCAAAAATGTGTTCCTTGCTACCCTGCGGGACATTAAGAAAGACATTGATAACGGAGAACAGCCGGGGGAAGCTGTGACCGCCGCTATGTTCCAAGCCATGCGGGACGCACTGTCGGAGCAGAAGCAAAACCCGCTTTCCATTGACGATGTAACAGCAATGATAACCGGACAGATCGGACAGCTTGCGCCGATGGACGAAGAAACTGCCGACCTATTCCAGCAGCTGGCGAAGAAAATGATGACGCAAATGTCAAAAGATAGTGATGAGAAAAAAGGAGATTGATTTTATGAAAAAGATACTTTCATGCTTTTTAGTATGTGCTTTTTTATGTACGGGTTTATATGGGTGTGGTAGTAAAAAAACAGAGCTGATTGAAGAAGCCAAAGACCTAACACTTTCCCAAGAAATTTCGATAACCCCCGAACAAAATGATTATGGAATACCCGCATATAATTTTTTAAAACATATTCAATCAAACTATCCGGGGCGCGTTGCTGGCACTGAAAAAGAAACGGAAATGGCTGTATTTATTTTGTCCGTCCTCTTAAATGGTGGATATGCGGAAAGCGACATAGCTATAGAGTCTTTTGAAATAGATGATTCCACGCCTATGATGGATGAAGCCATACAAAATGTATTCGATGGAGGTGAAAAAAGTAATTCAAGTCAAAATATTTTGATAACCAAAAAAGGAGAAAGCGAAAAAACGATTATTGTTGGCGCACATTATGATAGTGCTGGAACACATGGTGTAGATGACAATGGCTCCGGCGTATCTGTTGCTTTGGAAAATGCCCTGCGAATGGTCAACACTCCAACATACTATACTATTCAATATGTATTTTTCGGTTCAGAAGAACCGGGAATGTATGGCTCAAGGGCATACGTTGAATCACTTTCCGAAAAGGAAAGAGAAAATATTATATTGATGATAAACATTGATACTGTCCTCGCTGGGGATTATCTTTATTTGTATGGCGGTAAGGTGAATGATAACGGCACTGTTGATAATACCGAAGCAGTATTTAAAGCCTACGAAATTGTTAAGGAAATTGGCTTGAACATACAATTACCACCAGACGGAAATAACGATTATCCCTATCCTACAGGTCAAAAAAGAAGCGACCACGCACCGTTTAATGACATAGGAATTCCGTACATATATTTTGAAGCAAACAACTGGGAAAATGGTTCTCCTGTCGAAACAGAAAAGAATGGATTGATAATGCATACAGATATGGATGATTTGGATTTTATTGAAAATGAATATAGCGGACGTGTCCAAAATACACTCAGCAGCTATTCAACATTATTATATTCTTTACTTCAAGAAAACAACTGGGAGCAATAACACAAATGGATAGCAAAGACATCCGAGCCAGTCAACGGTCAAGATGAACGGCGCATTTCATGCACCGCCGTTGACAGTCCCGTCTGTCTTTGCTGATAGGCAATCAAGGCGGGAAAGCCCTAAAATGGCTTCCCGCCCATTTCAATTTTTAGAGAAAAACGCTCCAAAATCAGAAAGAGAGCGGCCAAGCACTTTGCGGGATTGGCCGCCTTGTCCACTCATTCAGCGGGACGGCGGGTGGCGGTCAAGGCCGGGTGTAAATCCGTTCATTTCAGCCTTGACGGTTGCCCGTTGTCTTGCTGATTTTCCGGGAGTGTGGCCACAACTTCGGGACATTTTGTCCACAAGTCGGAGCGTAGGACGAGGGACGGGGGCTTTCATATACGCCCTGTCTGCTGATGAAAACAGACCTGCGCTTGCGGCTCCACGCCACACAAGCACAACCCTGTTTTCCTGCCGCTTCAAATGCCCTTGCCCTCCCCGGCGGCAACGGCATTTTCACGGCAACGCCGACAGAGCGTATAACACACTACACTTTGCTTCGCAAAGTCGTGTGCCAAATGGGGGCGTTGCCCCCTTTGGAAACCCCCACAAGAAAAGGCGGTACGCTACCCCTCCACGGGGCGCATACCGCCTTTTCTTGTTATCCAGCCCTCCGGCTGTATCGGTTGAGCAAAAGTCAGCGTGGGAATGGTGTGGTATCTTTATCTAAGTGAACCCCCTGTTTCCCATCTGGAAACTGTTCTTGCAGATACTCCAAACTTTTCAGCAAGCT
>NZ_JAJCGT010000056.1:0-15801 GCF_020553185.1 Blautia sp. MSK18_10
AGGCAATCTGGAATGAATTTTGGCTACGTTACTGTGAACGGAGTGAACAGTAACGAATATAGTAAATAACAGTGGCTCTATGAAAATCCGGGGGTATATCCACCGGATTTTCTTCATATGTATAGAAAGAATTAAGATGATTAAGAGGGGGATATGTCATTGTATGATTACGGACTTGGCACTTTGGCTCAGTATGAGCTGACAGCAGACCGTTCTGCAAGGACAAGAGGAGCTTTACTCTGCTATACAGCTCAGGGACTTCTGATCCTGAGGGAATTTCACGGTTCTGAAAAAAAGCTGGAAAAACAGCAGGAGCTTTTGATGAGACTTCAGGAAAATGGTATAAATACCGATTATTTTCTGCGGAATAATCAGGAAAGTCTGGTCAGTAAAGATAAGACTGAACAAAGGTTTACACTCCAGCACTGGTATGAAGGAAAAGAGTGTGACACAAAATCCCGGGAAGATATTTTAAAAAGTGTCCGGACACTGGCAAGGTTACATATTTTAATGAAAATGGAACCTGTGGAGGAATACAGGGAAAGATCTCTCAGGGAGGAATATCTCCGGCACAATCAGGAGCTTCGTAAGATACGCAAATTTATACGGAACAAAGGAGCATCCAATGTATTTGAGAAAAATTATCTGGCAAGTGTGGAGCAGTTTCTTGAAAGGGCACAGTATGCAGTAAAGCTTCTGGACGAGACGGATTATGATGATCTCAGGGAAAGGGCATGGCGGGAAGGACAGGTATGTCATGGAGAATATAATCAGCATAATATTCTGATGCTGAAAGGTGATCATTTGGGGACGGCAGTCACAAATTTTGGTCACTGGAGTTTTGATATTCAGGTAGCAGATTTGTATCGTTTTATGAGAAAAATACTGGAGAAATATAACTGGAATCTGGAACTGGCAGGGGAAATGCTCAGGGAATATCATAAAATCCGTCCAATCTCGGCAGAAGAGTGGAAAAATCTGCGTGTACGTTTCACTTATCCTGAAAAATACTGGAAACTGGCAAATTATTATTATTCACACAAAAAGGTGTGGATTTCAGAGAAAAATGTGGAAAAGCTTCAGAATCTTATCAGACAGAGAGAAATCTGGGAGAATTTTGCAGAGGAATGTTTCAGGGATTATCCTCAGTAATACAGAGCTGAACAGTTGTGCGGAACAGTTACGAAAAACCTTGACAATATGGGGAAAAAGGTATATATATAGAGGATAGAGCTCTGTCGCTTTTGGCAGATGCCACCAAACAAGAAAGAGATCATTAGAGGAGGAAACACCATGAATAAAACAGAATTAGTAGCAGCTATGGCGAAAGAGACAAACTTATCCAAGAAGGACGTAGAAGACGTTCTGAAATCTTTCGTTGATGTCGTTTCTAAAGAACTGAAAAATGGCGGAAAAATCCAGTTAGTAGGATTTGGTACATTTGAAGTAAGTGAAAGAGCTGCTCGCGAGGGAAGAAATCCTCAGACTGGTGAAACTATGAAAATCGAAGCTTCTAAATCACCGAAATTCAAAGCTGGAAAAGCATTAAAAGATATGGTTAACGGTAAATAATAAAGGCGATAACCGGGGGAACGAAAGTTCCCCTTTTTTGATACTCCGGCGGAGTAATTCGTGAGTATCCATTTACAGGAGTAAAATATGAGATTAGATAAATACTTAAAGGTGTCACGTCTGATCAAACGCCGTACAGTGGCAAACGAAGCATGTGATGCAGGAAGAGTTCTTGTCAACGATAAGCCTGCCAAGGCATCTGTACAGGTAAAGACGGGAGATACTATTGAAATCCAGTTCGGAAGTAAGAATGTCAAAGTAGAAGTACTGGATGTAAAAGAAACTGTCAAAAAAGAAGATGTAGAGAGTATGTACAAATATCTTTGATTCCGGATGGTAATTTGCAGCTTTTGGCATTTGTGCAGTGGGAACATATAAATTTTTAACATTTTATTGTCTATTTCCATTTTCCGGCACATAAACTACTGATAAGTAATAGATTGGCAGGTCATAGTTTCCGGAGGCTGTGACCGGGAGGCGTCTGTGGAAGAGAAGAAGATACTTTCAACTCACAGCCTGATGCTGGAAAACCGTCAGAACGGGAGAATTACCGGGGTAAAGGATATTAAATCCTTTGATGAAAAAGAAATCCTGCTTTTTACACAGGCAGGGAAACTTGTAATAAAGGGAGAACAGCTTCATGTGAAGCAGCTTGATCTGGAAAAGGGAGAAGTAGATCTGGAGGGAAAAGTGGACAGTCTTACCTATCTGTCAAAGAATACAGATAACAGGGATGAATCCTTATTTAGAAGGATGTTCCGGTGAGAGATGAGTGCATTTATTCATCATGAATTACTTCTGCTGCTCCGGACAATAGCTGTGGGTGCTGTTCTCCTTTTGTGTTATGATCTGCTGGCTGCATTCAGGAATGTTTTTGCACATTCGGATAAAGCTGTCGGGACGGAAGACATTCTATACTGGCTTTGTTGTGCCTTTTTTGTTTTTTCGGAGATTTACAGAAGCAATGAAGGGATCCTGCGGTTTTTTTTGGTTTTAGGCTTTTTATCCGGAGCGTATATCTGCCACAGGATTCTAGGAGATATTTTTGTAAAATGCTGTACGAAATTTATGGAGATTCCTGTAATAATTATTAAATTTTTGATAAAATGGTTGCTATTTCCGGTCAAAAGATGTAAACTCCTGTGGTATAAAGCGTATAAATATGCTAAAAAAGGAAGGCTGGCAAATTGGGTAATTCTAAGAAAAGGAAGAAAAAAAAGAAAGTAGGGTATAACTCTCTTGGAATGATTGCGATTGCGCTGGTTGTTTTAGTCCTTCTGGGAGGACTGATGCTAGAAAGTAATGACCTTAAGGAACGCCTCACAGGATATGATGCTAAGGCCGCCACTCTTCAGCAACAGATTGAAGATGAGCAGACACGTACAGAAGAAATTGATAAATTAAAGAAATATATGGAGACAGACGAATATGCAGAAGAGGTTGCCAGAGAGAAACTGGGACTTGTGAAGGACAATGAGACTGTTTTTAAGAAACAGCAGTAATAAATGTCGAAAACTTTTGCGAAGGATTCGTCTGCGTTTGACAGATATTTCAGAAACCCTTCCATATAATATCTGTAACTGTTTAGTACTTTGTGAAAGAGAGGACTGTTGAACAGTTATAGAGATTCTCTGATAAAAATGCAGTAGTCTGCTATATACAGGGAATGAATAAGGGGAGGGGAGAATATGCAGGAATGGATGATTGCCATGCTCGTTATCAGCATTATGCTGATCATACGGGACATGGCAAAAACTATTTTAGCAGAAAATCTGCCGGATACAGAAGAACTGCCGTCTCTGCAGGAGGGCCATCCTCAGAAAGAGAGGGTGGAGAAGTATGCGGCATCTTTTCAGAAACTGGCAGATACTTTCTACGGGATGCCTTATCGGAAAGATTATCTGAGCAGCAGGCAGGTTGAGCAGATCATTGAGGATACAAATGCAAAGGTATGCAGCAGATGCTATCAGAGGGAAATCTGCTGGGGAGAACACAGTCAGGAACTGGTGAAAGGAGTGGAGGCACTGGTACGTTCCATGGAGAGTGGAAACGAGGAAAATGTCAGAGGCATCCGCGCTGACTGGACAGGCATATGTCCCCGTTCCGTACAGTATTATGAGACGGTTGCAGAGAATTTTCAGAAAGAAAGGCAGAACCTGATGTGGGATAACCGTATGATCGAGAATCGGCTGGCAGTAGCACAGCAGCTTATGGAAGTCTCACATATCATGGAGAACGTAGCCAGTGATTTGTATGACCTGGAGCGAGTAACGCCGCAGTTTGAAGAAGAACTTCGCAAGGGACTGAGAAAGAGCCATGTGATCCTTCGCAGGGCATGGATGATGAATAAGGTGAAAGGACGTAAACAGATTTTTCTCACCATGCGTGCCAGAAGCGGTCAGTGTATTTCCATGACAGAGATCGCACAGCTTCTTTCAAAATACTGTGAAATTTCCATGGTACCTGTAAATGGGAGCAGATGTATTGTAAACGGAGAATATCACACTGTACATTTTGCTGAGGATGTAAGCTATCAGGTTCTCTATGGAACGGCCAGGCTTACCAGAGAAGAAGAGAAGGTTTCCGGAGATAATTATATATGCAGACAGGAGGATGGCGGCAGGTTTGTTATGTGCCTTTCGGATGGCATGGGCTCAGGGATGGAAGCATGCAGGGAGAGCGAGACAGTTGTGGAACTTCTGGAACAGTTTATGGAGTCAGGATTTTCCCAGGAAACGGCAGCAAAGATGGTAAATTCTGCTCTGGTACTCAAAGGAGAGGAGGGTATGTTTTCTACAGTGGATATCTGCGCAGTGGACCTGTATACAGGAATCTGCAATTTTCTGAAGGCGGGGGCAGCGTCTACATTTATCAAAAGAGATCACTGGGTGGAATCTATTACTTCTGAAAGTCTGGCCGCAGGGCTTGTACAGCAGATTGATTTTGAGACAGCTACCAGAAAGCTGTACCATGGGGATTACCTGATCATGATGACAGATGGAGTCCTGGATGCATTGCCTGACCAGAAAGAGGAGGAAACCATGAAAGAAATCATTATGGATGTTCACGAGGAATCACCGAAAGATTTCGGCAGGGGAATACTGGAACGGGTGTTGGGATACAGCGATTATCATGCACGGGATGATATGACAGTGCTGGTGGCAGGCGTGTGGAAAAAATAATGCTGCGGATACTAAAATAGAAAAGGAAATCAGGATAAAAATGGAAAGAGAAATTCTTGCTTATATAAAACAAAACAGGATGATCGGAAAAAATGATGTGGTCCTGGCAGGAGTGTCCGGCGGAAGTGACTCTATGGCAATGCTCCGCATTTTAAAGGAGCTTCAGGGAAAACTGGATTTTACATTGAGAGTGGTCCATATACATCATGGAATACGTGGAAAGGAAGCGGACAGGGACCAAAGCTTTGTGGAAAACATATGCCGGAAGTGGCAGATTCCATGTACTGTTTATTGTTATGATGTTCCGGGATTGAGCCGGGAGTGGAAGCTGGGCGAGGAAGAGACGGGAAGGATTGTAAGAAAAGAAGCTTTTCAGAGGGAAGCTGCCGTCTGTGGGAGAAAGGACAGTGAGATAAAAATTGCATTAGCGCATAATCAGGAGGATCTTGCGGAAACTATGCTTCATAATCTGTGCAGAGGAACAGGTCTGCGGGGACTATGCACCATGCGCCCTGTAGACGGAGAGATTATCCGCCCGATTCTGTGCTTAAACCGGGACAAAATTGCAGAGTATCTGAAAGAAAAGAAGATTTCTCATATTCAGGACAGCACCAATCTGTCAGATGAATATACCAGAAACCGAATCAGACATCATATTCTTCCTATGTTGGAACAGCAGGTCAATGGAAAGGCAGCGGCACATATGGCAGAGACTGCGGCAAGGATTTCCCAGGCAGAGGAATATCTTACGCAGCAGAGCTGCCTGGTTTTGGGCGAGTTTCATAAAGGTAAGGAATATTACTTTACTGAAAAATTTTTTATGGAGCCTCAGATCATTCAGGTTTATGCATTACAACAGGCGATGGAACAGCTGGCAGGCAGACGGAAGGATCTGGCGGCTGTTCACTATGAGAAGGTTCTGGAACTTTATGAAATGCAGACTGGAAGACGGATCAGCCTTCCTTATCACATGGAAGCCAGAAGAGATTACGAGGGAGTAAGACTTTGTCGGTACGGAGAGGAGAAGTCAGCCGGGATGATCGGTGAAAAGCATAAAGGTTCAGATATCCAAAACGGAAAAACAGTTTGCGGAAAAAATATATCAGACAGGGAATGGAAAATCAGAATTCCGGGGACTGTGACCAGTCCGCTGGGAATTTTTTCGGCAGAAATATTTTTGTATGAAGGTCAGAAGATTGAAGAAAAAAAGTATACGAAATGGATGGATTATGATAAAATAGAAAAGAATCCGTATATTCGCACCAGACGGACAGGAGATTATATGGTTATCAATGCGCAGGGGAACACAAAGAAGCTGAACCGCTGTATGATCGATGAGAAAATCCCGTCGAAATACAGAGACAGCATTCCGCTGATCGCATGTGGAAAAGAAATCCTCTGGATGGTGGGAAGTAGGATGAATGAGAGGTATAAAATTAACCCCCAAACCAGGAAGGTGTTAGTATTAAATTACCAAGGAGGAAACGAAAATGAGTGAGAAAATCAAAGTTTTACTCAGCGAAGAGGAAGTAGATTCCCGTATTAAGCAGATCGCAGCAAAGGTCAGCAAGGATTATGCAGGCAAGGAAATCCATTTAATCTGTGTATTAAAAGGTGGTGTATTCTTTACCTGTGAACTTGCAAAGAGAATCACAGTGCCGGTTTCTCTTGACTTTATGTCTGTATCCAGTTATGGTGATGACACCAAGTCCAGCGGTGTTGTAAAGATCGTCAAAGACCTTGACCAGCCACTGGAAGGAAAGGACGTTCTGATCGTAGAGGATATCATTGACTCAGGAAGAACATTAAGTTATCTCATCGAAATTCTGAAGCAGAGAAATCCAAACAGCATCCGTCTGTGTACATTGCTGGACAAACCGGAGCGAAGAGTCAGAGATGTAAGAGTTGATTATTGCTGCTTTAACATCCCGGATGAGTTTGTAGTTGGCTATGGTCTGGACTATGCACAGAAATACAGGAATCTTCCATTCATAGGAGTAGTGGAACTGGGGGAAGACTGAAAGGAGATTTAAGTAAGTGAATAAACAGCCAAGCAGAATTGGTCTGTATCTGGTGCTGATCATTGCACTGGTAGCCGGTTATTTTTATCTGAATAACCAGGTGGTTTCCCAGAGTAATTACACACAGAAGCAACTGGAGCAGGCTCTTGAAGACAACAAAGTGGTTGATGCGACAATTCAACAGAACAGAGAAGTGCCTACAGGTTCTGTGATCGTAGATACTACTGACTCCGGTCAGAAGAAGGTTTATGTGACAGATGTCAATCAGGCAATCGAACTGTTGAATAAATACGATATTGATATTACAACTCAGGATGTACCCGGAGACAATGTATTTCTGACAACCTTACTTCCGGTTCTTCTCACAGGTGCCCTTGTGATCTTTCTGATCATGATGATGAACCGCCAGATGGCAGGTGGCGGTGGCGGCGGAAATGCCAAGATGATGAATTTCGGCAAGAGCCGCGCAAGAATGTCATCTCCGGATGATAATAAGAAAGTTACTTTTGACAAGGTAGCAGGTCTGCAGGAGGAGAAGGAAGATCTGGTAGAGGTGGTAGATTTCCTGAAATCTCCACAGAAATATACAAAAGTAGGCGCAAGGATTCCGAAAGGTGTGCTGCTTGTAGGCCCTCCCGGAACTGGTAAGACACTTCTGGCAAAGGCAGTGGCAGGAGAAGCGGGAGTTCCGTTTTTCTCCATTTCCGGTTCTGACTTTGTGGAAATGTTTGTCGGTGTAGGTGCATCACGTGTGCGTGATCTTTTTGAAGAAGGCAAACGCCATGCACCATGTATTATTTTCATTGATGAGATCGATGCGGTTGCAAGACAGCGTGGAACCGGTATGGGCGGCGGACATGATGAGAGAGAGCAGACACTGAACCAGCTTCTGGTAGAGATGGATGGCTTTGGTGTGAATGAGGGAATCATTGTGATGGCAGCGACTAACCGCGTGGATATCCTGGATCCTGCAATTTTGCGTCCGGGACGTTTTGACCGTAAGGTTGCAGTGGGACGTCCGGATGTGAAGGGAAGAGAGGAAATTCTCCGCGTTCATGCCAAGGACAAACCTCTTGGAGAGGATGTAGATCTGGCTCAGATTGCCAGAACAACAGCAGGATTTACAGGTGCAGATCTGGAGAATCTTCTGAATGAAGCTGCCATTGAAGCAGCGAGAAAGGGAAGAGGATTTATCCTTCAGTCTGATATCAAAGGTGCTTTTATCAAAGTAGGCATCGGTGCAGAAAAGAAGAGTAAGGTGATCTCTGAGAAAGAGAAAAAGATCACCGCGTATCATGAATCCGGACATGCGATCCTGTTTCATGTACTTCCGGATATGGATCCTGTCTACACGATTTCCATTATCCCGACAGGAATGGGAGCAGCAGGTTACACCATGCCTCTTCCGGATAATGATGAGATGTTTAATACCAAAGGAAAAATGCTTCAGGATATTATGACACTGTTAGGCGGGCGCATAGCAGAGGAAATTATCTTCGGAGATATTACGACTGGTGCATCCAATGACATCAAACGTGCAACTGCGACAGCCAGAAGTATGGTTATGAAATACGGAATGTCTGATAAACTTGGTCTTATCTGTTATGGTGATGACGATGACGAGGTATTTATCGGCAGAGACCTGGCTCATACCAGAAGTTACAGTGAGGATGTTGCCAAGTCCATTGATGAAGAAATCCGCCGTATTATCAGTGAATGTCATGACCAGGCAAAGAAAATTATTCTGGAACATGAGGATGTTCTGCACAAGTGTGCAAGTCTTCTTCTCGAGAAGGAAAAGGTGCACAGAGACGAATTTGAAGCACTTTTTACAACAGAAAATCCGGAAACAGAAAACAACAGTATATAATGTATACAAAAAAGTGTGCCAAATTTTGTGAAGTTTGTGCACACTTTTCTCTTGCCTCATGGTATTATATAAACCGTAAAAACCCCCCAATACATTATATAGTTTTTGCTACACCCCATAAGAAGAAATACCTTCTCCAAAAAAGCCAGCTTATCCCGCTGGCTTTTTTACTGTCTTAAAATATCATTACTGTTTACGTTATTTTCAGCAATGAAATATCTGCTTCGCCGGAATCCGGCAGTCCGAAATACTGTGACAGAATGAATGGTTGTGCAGAATCACTGAATATATAAGTATTTTTGGGAAAAACAGATGGTTGTCAGATGGTTTATTTTAGGATAAAATAATAAAATGATAAATGACAGAGAGGACTGGACGGAAATGGAACATGAAAAAGCAGATATAAAAAAAAGAATGCAGTACATCCTGAATATGCGTCCTGTGTTTAATAAAGAGGCGCTTTTCAGTGACGGAACAGAATATTACAGAATACCTGCAGAACCAAAGGCAGGAGATACAGTAACGATCAAATTCCGTACCCAGAGAAATAATGTGGATTCTGTATATCTGGTAAGCCAGGAGCAGCGTGTGCAGATGGAGATTTGCGGGACAGAGAACGGATTTGATTATTATTCTGCCCAGGTGACGATTGGAGAGGACATCTTCCGTTATTATTTTGAGATACAGTATGGATGGGTAACCTGTTATTACAATAATCAGGGAGTCTGTATGAAACATGAGGGCAGGATGGATTTTGAGATTTATCCGGGCTTTGATACTCCAAAGTGGGCCAAAGGTGCGGTAATGTACCAGATTTATGTAGACCGTTTTCTTAACGGAGATCCTACCAATGATGTTGTGACCGGAGAATATCATTATATTGGAGATAAGAGTGTACAGGTAGAACAGTGGAATAAGATTCCGGCAGTGATGGGTGTGCGTGAATTTTACGGCGGTGACCTGCAGGGAATTATGAACAAACTGGATTATCTGCAGGATCTGGGAGTCGAGGTTATTTATTTAAATCCGATCTTTGTTTCTCCAAGTAATCATAAGTATGACTGTCAGGATTATGATTATGTGGATCCACATTACGGCAGGATTGTAGAAGATTGTAATGAGGGAATCCTTCTTGGAGATGACGATGATAATTCCCATGCATGGAAATATATCAAACGTGTGACAGATAAGAAGAATCTGGAAGCAAGTAATGAGCTTTTTGCGAAACTGACAGCAGAGATCCACAGAAGAGGAATGAAGATCATTCTGGATGGTGTGTTCAATCACTGCGGTTCTTTTAATAAGTGGATGGACAGAGAACGTATTTATGAGAATCAGGAAGGATATCCGAAAGGAGCTTATGTTTCTGCGGACAGTCCCTATCGTAATTTCTTTTCCTTTAATGATCCTAATGCATGGCCATATAACACCTCCTATGATGGATGGTGGGCACACGATACACTGCCTAAATTAAATTATGAGGGTTCCAGAGAACTTTATGATTATATTCTTCGTGTTGGACAGAAATGGGTATCTGCTCCTTATAATGTAGACGGTTGGAGACTGGATGTGGCGGCGGATCTGGGACACAGCAATGATTTTAACCATCAGTTCTGGAAAGATTTCCGGAAGGCAGTGAAAGCTGCCAATCCAAATGCCATTATCCTGGCAGAGCATTACGGTAATCCGGAAGGCTGGCTGAAAGGTGATGAATGGGATACAGTCATGAACTATGACGCATTTATGGAGCCGCTGACCTGGTTCCTGACAGGTATGGAGAAGCACAGTGACGAGTATCGTGAAGACCTGTTAGGAAACAGTGAGGCTTTTATCGGAGCTATGAAAACGCACATGAGAGCGCTTCATATGTCTGCACTTCAGACAGCCATGAATGAATTGTCAAATCATGACCATTCCAGATTCCTGACCAGAACCAATCACAGGGTAGGACGAATTTCCTATGCAGGTCCGGAGGCGGCATCTGAGGGAGTAAATCCGGCAGTTATGCGTGAGGCGGTTACCATCCAGATGACCTGGCCGGGCGCACCGACTGTATATTACGGAGATGAGGCAGGACTCTGTGGATTCACAGATCCGGATAACAGACGTACTTATCCCTGGGGACGTGAGGATTATCAGATGATCGACTTCCACAGGGTAATGATCCGTATCCATAAGAAATATGAAGTGTTAAAAACGGGATCACTGGGATTTCTCTGGAATGATTATCAGGGACTTTGTTATGCGAGATTTTCTCATGATGAACAGATAATTGTGATCGTAAATAATCAGGAAGAAGGCAGGGAAGTGGAGATACGGTTAGAACAGGCAGGAATCAGCCGTCTGGAAGATACAAAGCTGAAACGTGTTGTCATGACATCTGCAGTGGGATTTACGGAAGAATGTAAAGAATACACAGCAGCAGCCGGAATTCTGAAGATCACAATGCCGGCATTTGGCGCAGTGGTCTTACATCATAAAAATTAACAAAATGCGAAGCGGATGATCTTATCCGCCTGACCCGGACGGCAGCCTCTTGCGGAAGAAGGGGCTGCCGCTTTATAATATAACAAAAAAAGATCCAGACAAATGTCTGAACCTTTTGATGGATGGAGAAGGATTCGAACCTTCGAAAGCGTTGCTAACAGATTTACAGTCTGCCCCCTTTGGCCACTCGGGAATCCATCCTTAAACCGAAACTTATTATATATGAAATATTTAAATAATGCAAGCACTTTTTTATAAATTGCAGAAAATTATTATATATTGTGTATTGCCGGACTTTTTTGCATATCTTCCGGGGAATTTTGTTTGTTATTTTTTTGGCAAAAGAGTAGACGAAAAAGCAGAAATCTGGTAATATAACCATATCTGGATATAGATGTAATTCCATATCGGAGATTGATTAGGGTAACTGAGAATGAACACAGTTACTACAGATTAGGAGGAATTTATCATGTTAGTAAATGCAACAGAAATGCTGAAAAAAGCAAAAGCAGGTCATTATGCAGTTGGACAGTTCAACATCAACAACCTTGAGTGGACAAAGGCTATTCTTTTAACAGCTCAGGAACTGAACTCTCCTGTAATCCTTGGTGTATCCGAAGGTGCTGGTAAATATATGACAGGTTATAAAACAGTTGTTGGTATGGTTAACGGAATGATGGAAGAACTGAACATCACTGTTCCTGTAGCTCTTCACCTTGACCACGGCAGCTATGAAGGATGCTTAAAATGCGTTGAAGCAGGATTCTCATCCATCATGTTCGACGGATCTCATTACCCGATCGAAGAAAACGTTGCAAAAACTAAAGAACTGGTTAAGATCGTTGCTGAACACGGAATGTCTCTGGAAGCAGAAGTTGGCTCCATCGGTGGTGAAGAAGACGGTGTTGTAGGAATGGGCGAATGCGCAGATCCTAAGGAATGCAAGATGATCGCAGACCTTGGTATTGATTTCCTTGCAGCAGGTATCGGTAACATCCATGGAAAATATCCGGCTAACTGGAAAGGCTTAAGCTTTGAGACTCTGGATGCTATCCAGAAACTGACAGGAGAGATGCCTCTGGTACTTCACGGTGGCACAGGTATCCCGGCAGATATGATCAAGAAAGCTATCGACCTTGGCGTATCCAAAATCAATGTAAACACAGAATGCCAGCTTTCTTTCGCAGCAGCTACACGTAAATACATCGAAGAAGGAAAAGATCAGCAGGGTAAAGGATACGATCCTCGTAAACTTCTTGCACCTGGCTTCGAAGCAATCAAAGCTACTGTTAAGGAAAAAATGGAATTATTCGGATCAGTTAATAAAGCCTGATGATAACCTCATAAGTAAAAAATCCCGCATCCTTGTGATGTGGGATTTTTTTATGGACTCAAAAACCTGATGGGCTACGACAACCGAACTCGGACAAAATATACCGCAAAGTGGGGCGTGCAGATTGCAGGAATGATTTTTCAGAAACGCTCTAAAGTAACAGGCGGTTGCTATCTGGAATGAATTTTGGCTACGTTACTGAGAACGGAGTGAACAGTAACAACAGGCGAACTGCATTTTACAAATTGATTTTTATCTCTCTATATAATAAAATAATTGCAGATATCTAAAATAAGGTGAAAGGAAGTAGCAGAACAAAGGATGGAACAGAAAAAAGCCTTAAATAGAAAGAAGCTGAAAGTGATTCTTGTAATATGTATCGTGATGATCGTGACAGCGGGAATCGGTCTGGCTGCTTACATACATCATGTGGATACTGTCACACTGGGAAGGAAAGTGAGTGTGTACAGGTTAGATGTATCGAAGCTTACTGTGGGAGAAGCGCAGCAGAAAATATCTGAAGCATTTCAGAATAAAAAAATAACATTTCATGAAGATGGAAAGGATGTTTATAATGTTTCAATGGAACAACTGGGATACAGTCTGGATCAGGACATTCTGAAAAGTGCACTGGAAACATTGAAACAGGAGAGAAGCGGGACATTTAAACTTTTTGCATCACAGAGAGATTATAAGATTGATTATCAGATCATCAGAGATGAAGCGCAGGAACAGGCAGCATTGTCTGCGGATCATTTTGATGAAAAAGACAGAACAGAACCTACGGATGCACATATCCGATATAGTAAAAAGAAACAGAAATATGTGTTGGTGAAACAGGTTTCCGGAAATCAGATTGATGAAAACAGGCTATTAAGCTATGTGGAGGAAACTCTGGATAAAGATTTCGAAACAGAATTGCTTACATCTGATGTAAAGATGGAATTAAACGAGGAAGTTTACCGGCAGCCGGATATTGAAGAATCAGGCGAAATGAAGCAGAAGGTGAAGAAGTTAAACAGCCTGTTGAAAAAATACCGCAGTACAACAGTTTCTTATCTGTTTGGTGAGGAAACGCAGGTGCTGGATTCAGACACGATCAGTTCCTGGCTGCAGATTAAAAATAGTGGTATAAGCATTGATAAGGATGCGGCTGCAGATTACATATCGAATATGGCAAATAAATATAATACTATTTATGTGCCGCGTACTTTTCATACATCGTTGGGAACGGATGTTACGGTTTCTGATAATGAATATGGATACAGGATCGATCAGGATGCAGAGCTGACACAGCTTCTTGAAGATCTTAAAAGTGGTGAAAATGTATCCAGAGAGCCGGTGTACAGCAGCAGTGGCATGAAGAGAAACGGAACAGATGACCTGGCAGGCAGTTATATAGAAGTCAGTCTTGATTCACAGCATTTATGGCTGTATAAAGATGGTGCGCTGGTTACTGAAACAGATATTGTCAGCGGTGCACCCACACCGGAACGTGAGACTTACAGAGGAGCATGGCCGATTGCATATAAGGCTAGTCCGTTTACGTTAAGCAGTGAAGAATATGGATATGCGGAAACGGTAAAATACTGGATGCCGTTTGTTTATGGACAGGGACTTCATGATGCATCATGGCAGTCTGCATTTGGTGGAAACCGATATAAGACAGGACATGGAAGTCACGGCTGTATCAATCTGCCGGAAGATCAGGCGGCATTGATATATAATACGATAGATGGAGGATATCCTATTATTATTTATTAAAGATATATAGGATGGATTTTATCTATCTGATTAAAGAGAAAGAATAGAAGAGGTATAAAAATATGGAATTTCAGAATCTGATAGAAAAGAGACGGAGTGTTCGTAAATATGTAGAGAGAAATACGGTGACGAAAGATGAAATTTTGAGTATGATAAAAGCAGCTCAGGAGGCGCCTTCATGGAAGAACTCTCAAACAGGACGTTATTACTGTATTATGGACGAAAAGAATGTGGAACAGTTCAGACGGGAATGTCTGCCGGAAATGAATGCAGGGAAATGTGAGAATGCAGTGTTGTTGGTTAGTACTTTCGTACATAACAGAGCAGGTTTTCAGAAAGATGGAACAGCGGATAATGAAATTGGAAATGGATGGGGATGTTATGATCTTGGGCTGCAGAATGAGAACCTGATATTAAAGGCTGAAGAACTGGGATATGGAACTCTTATTATGGGAATCAGGGATGCGGATAAGATCAGAGAATTTTGTTCTGTTCCGGAGACGGAGACTGTTGTTGGGGTAATTGCGGTAGGAGTTCCGGGGGAAGAGCCTGGACGGCCAAAAAGGAAAGATACAGAAGAGATAGTGAAGTTTTTGTAAGATCAGTTAAAGGGGGATGTGGCACCAAACAATTCTTTTCGGATTGGTTTTGGGTCTTAAGAAAAGCTAAGGCTGGGAAGTCTGCTAAAAGGAGGACGCAGCCCCAAACAATTTTATTCGGCTCGGTTTCGGGCCTTAAGAAAAGCTAAGGCTGGGAAGTCTGCTAAAAGGGGGACGCAGTCCCAAACAATTCTCTTCGGCTCGGTTTCGGGTCTTAAGAAAAACTAAGCCCGGGAAGATCAGCTAAAAGCATTCGCAGATAACTCAAACTCGCCGCGAAGCGGCTCAGACAGTGAGTGATCTGCGAATAACGCTGATCTTCCCGGGCTAAGATTTTCTAAAGACCCTGCAAATGTCGCCGAAGAGAATTGTTTGGGGCTGCTGGCTGTTGGCTGTGACTGGTGGCTGAAAGAGAAGAGAGATGGTGGTCTGTTAGTTTTGTGGAATAGAAAAGTTTCCTATATATAGTATGAAGGGTACGGGATGTTGTGTATATATGGTATATGGATGCTGTATAATATAGGAAGGATAGATAGGGAGGATGGTTGGAATTCAGGTGTAAGATAGACTGGATGGTTGCTGGGGATTTAGTGGAGATTGGGGTGAAAATATAAAAAGTTTGTCAAATTATGAAATTAACTGTTGACAGGGGCTGCTTTCGGTGTTATATTAGTTGAGCTGTCGGAAATAATTGTTTCTTGAAAAGAGACAATTTAAGATAATTTCTGAAAGAAAAAAGAAAATTTAAAAAAGTGCTTGACAACTTAAAATGAATATGTTAAAGTAATCAAGTCGCTTGAACAGAGCTGACAATCACAGATCAGAAGAACAGTTCGGAAATCCGGAAGAGTTCGAAAAACTTTGAAAAAAGTTCTTGACAAAGAAAAAGAGATGTGATAAAGTAAACAAGCTGTCGCAAGACAGACAACCTTGATAACTAAACAGTGAAACACATACGATTCTCGAAAATTCT
>NZ_JAJCGT010000057.1:0-15684 GCF_020553185.1 Blautia sp. MSK18_10
CTGACGATACAAAAATTTATTATTTTTTATTGTCCTCTTGACGGGGAGCATACCACGGATGAATTTCTGACGAAGTGGGGAGTTTATTTTTTAAAGTTAGTCATCTACTATTTCTGTTACATAGCTTCCATGCCCGTCTATAGCAATAACTTTTTCTTTTCCACCTTCTGTTTGAAATATCCATGGAGCAGAATAAGGATTACGAAAAAAGGCTTACAACGAATGGTGGTGTGGTACAATGCTGTAGAAAGAAGAATGCTGGAAAGCCGTATAGTCGTATGAAGGAGAAACTCACATGCAGTTTGATGAGAGGAAAGAGGGAATAGACCCTCTGACCTACTCTGCATATTATTCTGTCTGCTTCTGTGGAAGCTGTGCAAGGATGATAGCAGCAAACATGATGACACATCCAAGGATTTCTTTAGTACTTAGTTGCTGTCTGAGGATGATCCATCCGGCTAGGACAGAGATGCAGGATTCCAGGCTGAGTATCAGGGATGCTACAGTTGGGTTCATGTTTTTCTGACCGATAATCTGCAAGGTGTAAGCTACTCCGCATGACATGACACCTGCGTAGAGGATTGGCTGCCATGCTGCCAAGATGGATGAGAGTTCCGGATGCTCAAGGAGCAGAGCGGGAATGCCGGAAAGGATACCACATGTCAGGAACTGAATGCAGGAGAGCTTTACTCCGTCTACTTTTGGAGAAAAGTAGTCGATGACCAGTATGTGCAGTGAAAATAGAAATGCGCATACCAGTACGAGCAGATCTCCTTTTCCGATAGAAAATCCATCTGTGATGCACAGGAGATAAAGTCCGATCAGAGCCATTGCAACGGCAGCCCAGATAAATTTTGTGCATTTTTTGCCAAGGAATAGTCCGATGACAGGGACGATCACAATATAACAGGCAGTGATAAAGCCGGCTTTTCCGACGGTTGTATACTTGATGCCGAACTGTTGGAAATTGCTTGCCAGACAGAGGCAGATACCGCAGGCGATACCGCCGATAATCAGAGTTTTTTTCTCCTGCATATTGGATACAGTATTACTTGAGGTGTCAGATCTGCCAGATGCTTTGGAAGCAGAATCTGAAGGAGAGTTTCTCTTTTTCAGAATAAAAATCAGTGGAATCAGAACGACTGCTCCGATAAGGGAACGGACGGCATTAAAAGTAAAGCCTCCTACGTATTTCATTCCTACGCTTTGAGCCACAAAAGCGATACCCCAGATAATCGCTGCGAGAAGCAGGAGCAGGGAATTTTTTAAAGGGATCTGTTGTTTTTGCATGATGTGTGTAATCCTTCCTTATATTAATGTGTAAAATAATAAAGTGTAAATAGAATGTATAAAATGTGGATAAAACAAAATATTTATTCATTCAGTGTGGACAGAGGCACTGGAATTTTGTAACTGTTCAGTGCCCTCATATTATAAAATATTTCAAATATATTTTAAGAGTGCCGGTGCCTTATTGATCTGAAAATGAATAAACACTTTCATAATTATACATCATAGATATAAAAAGAGAAAGAAGATTATAGAAATAAAAAGAAGCCTCTGCAGGAGACTTCTTTTTGTAAATGTGTATCTGATATTTATATCAGATAAAGATATATTTCAAAATAAACAATACAGCGAGCACATACATCAGTACACTGATCTTCTTTTCTTTTGCTTTACCTGTAACAACGTTGATGATCACATAGGAGATAACACCCATGGAGATACCTTCAGAAATGCTGTACAGGAACGGCATTGCGATAATCGCGATAAATGCCGGGATTGCTTCAGTCATGTCGTTGAAGTCAATCTTGGTTACTGATGTGAGCATCAGGAATCCAACGATGATCAGAGCCGGTGCTGTGGCAAAGGACGGGATTGCCAGGAAAATCGGGGATAACAGCAGTGATAATCCGAAGAGGATGGCTGCTATCAGGGAAGTAAGTCCTGTACGTCCGCCTTCAGCAACACCGGAAGCACTCTCTACGAAAGTAGTAACTGTGGAAGTACCACACATAGCACCTACTGTAGTTCCTACTGCGTCAGAAAGAAGAGCACCTTTGATGTTTGGAAGTTTGCCTTCTTTGTCAAGCATATCAGCTTTGGAAGCAACGCCGATCAGTGTTCCAAGTGTATCGAACATATCTACAAACAGGAATGCAAACATAATGACTACGAAATCAAGTGTGAAGACAATGGAGAAGTCCATTTTCATAAATGTGGGAGCCATGCTTGGGATGGAGATTCCGTTTGAAAAATCAGGCAGGAGGCTGAACCAGCCGGCTGCAGGATCAGGTTTGTAAAGTCCTGTCAATTGACAGATAATGCCAAGTCCCCATGTGATCAGGATACCCCAGAGAATGTTTCCTTTTACACTCTTAACAAGAAGGATGGCGGTGATGAGAAGTCCGATCAGCGCCAGAAGAACTGTAATTCCTTCTGTATTGAAGGTTCCGCCGGAAACGGAGGATTTAAAGGAAAATACACTTACCAGAGTGGAGTCGTTGTTAACTACGATCTTAGCATTCTGCAGTCCGATGAAAGCAATAAACAGTCCGATACCAACAGATACTGCATGTTTCAGGTTCATTGGGATCGCATTGAAAATTGCCTCACGCACATTGGTCAGAGATAACAGGATAAAAATAATACCCTCTACAAATACAGCTGCCAGTGCCTGCTGCCAGCTGTAACCCATGCCAAGAACAACAGTGTAGGCAAAGTAGGCATTCAGGCCCATGCCAGGTGCAAGAACGAATGGATAATTAGAAAGCGCAGCCATCAGACAGGTGGCAATAAAGGATGACAGTGCGGTCGCTGTAAAAACAGCTCCTCTGTCCATGCCGGATGCTTCCAGAATGTTTGGGTTTACAGCCAGAATGTATGCCATTGTCATGAATGTGGTAATACCTGCCATAACTTCGGTCTTTACATCTGTGTGGTTCTCTTTGAGATGGAATAATTTGTCAAGATTCATAATCTTTCCCCCTTTTGATTTTAAAAATTGCCGGCTGTTTTGTGGTGTCTCAGATAATCATCCCGAAAAAACAGGGTGAAACTCCTGGAATCAATCGTCTCGGCATATCGTTTTGTTAACGATATGCCGGAAAAACACCATCAGAATCTGTATTTCCTGCAGTTACAGAATCTTTCTTCCGGCTACATATTTAGCGGTAATATTGCGGTCATCGGAAAGGTAGATCAGTCTTTCGAGTCTGTCCTTCGGAGAGAGCTTCAGTGGAGTTGGAATAGTGCTGTCATTAAGCACAACCGCATCAAATTCATACCCCTCCTTAAAGCTTCCAACCTTTCCAAAGAAGGAACCGCCTCCTTCTGTTCCCATATAAAAGGCTTCTTCAACAGTGAGCGGCTTCATGGAAGAATCAACCAGCCGCCAGTACAGCTTGGAAACCTGAATAGCATCAGCCATGGCACGCAGAATAGAAACGGAAGTTCCACCTGCAATGTCAGAGCCCAGTCCGATGTGTAAGCCTTCGTCCAGATAACGTCTCGCAGGAGAGATACCTGAGGAGAGATTTGTGTTGGACTGCGGACAATGAGCAATATAAACGCCCTGCTTTTTCATAAGGGCAATTTCTTCATTCGAAGAATGAACACAATGAGCCATGATCGTTGGACAGTCACCGCCGAAAAGATCAAACTGGCTATATGCTTCTCCATAAAAATGTGTATTCGGGCAAAGCTCCTTCACCCAGGCAATTTCACCGAAATTCTCAGAAAGGTGAGACTGCATCGGCAGGTGATACCTCTTCTGAATCTCCGAAAGCTTCTCCATCAGCTCATCAGAACAGGATGGAGTAAATCTCGGAGTAAGGATCGGCTTTACATTTTCAAATTTATCAAGCGTATCCTTAATCCACTGAACCGTAGCATCAGCAGAAGCCTGAGCACTCTCTTCCTGCAACTGCGGAGAACCATTACGGTCCATATTTACCTTGCCGACCATAGCCTTTATTCCGGTTTTATCCAGTTGTTCCATCAGGATCTCGGTAGCAGGGACATGCAGAGTTCCGAAAATACATGCTCTTGTATTCGGGCTCTTCTTCATATCCTCAGCGAAAACAGAATAAGCCTCTTTTGCAAACTCTGTATCTTCATAACGTGCTTCCTGCGGAAAAGTATAAGTATTCAGCCAGTCCAGCAGCTCAAGATCCATACCCGAGGCACGAAACGTATACTGCGGAGCATGAAGATGCAGATCAGTCAGTCCCGGAATGATCAGCTCATCGCCAAAATCTGTACATGAGATTCCTGCAAATTTCTCAGGAAGCTCATCAAACACCCCTGCACATCGCCCATCTTCACATACTAAATATCCATTTTCAGTGATGGAAAGTTCTGTCAGAGAATTACTGTAGCAAATTGTTCCCTTTAAAACAAAAGTCCGTTCGTTCATAACCATACCTCCTTTTTGTGGTTAAGGAAAGGCAAAAAAAATCTACCGATGCTGCCTTTACCTCATTCTTTCTCCCTGGGGAGAGAACTTATAGACAACTATTACGGTAGTTGGTAGAAACGTCCAACCGATTATGGACATATATAAGTTTACTTATATTGTTTATAAAATGATTATAAAATATTTGTAGTTAACTGTCAATTCCTTTCTGCAATTTAATTTAATATTCTTTTTGCATTGCTATTTGATAATTCATAGTCTATAAAGCATTTTACAGGCAGAATTTATATAAAGTATATGATATCCCATGTGAACTTATACAATCTCTTTCATATTTAAAGTCTTTCTTATTCATGTAGGCTTTTAACATGCGAATTGATACGATATTTTCCACCTTCCAATTACCAGCTTAGAAAAATATTTTATCTGCTATGCATTTGCAGGCATCTTAGAGATTCTTAGTCCTCTTAAATCTTCTCATGCTTTTAGCAGATTTCAGATGACTTAGAATCTCTTAGATGCCGAAACCGCATAGCAGATAAAATATTTTTCTAAGCGTCCGTTTTTTGGGAAAATATGATATAATACTCTCCAATATCAAAAAGAAAGGAAAAACAAACATGCAGCTAGACAAAGAAAACATAAAAAAAATTCGATGGCTCATCGCATTCGCAATTCTCTTATATCTGGGTGTCCAGAACCTGCACATAGTCATCAGTACTGTCAGAGTTCTGCTTGGCTTTCTCTTTCCGTTCATCATTGGCTTTGGAATCGCTTTTATCCTCAATATTCCAATGAAATTCATAGAACATCATCTGTTCGGAAAAGCCTTGAAACAAGAGAAAAAAACAGTACAAAAACTGGCAAGGCCGGTCAGCCTGGTGCTTTCTATCTGCTTTGTGATCTGTATAATCGTGATCGTTATGCTGGTAGTAGTACCGGAACTGGGGGCAACATTCGTAAACATAGCAAAAAAGATAGAAGAAAATATTCCGGTTTTCCAGAAATGGATCGACAATGTATTCGGAAACAATCCGGAAGTTGTGAAATGGGCGCAGTCTCTTGACATTGAGCCGGGAAAAATAATCGATTCTGTACTCGGCGTACTGAAGAACGGAGTCAATAACATTGTTTCCTCCACAGTGTCCATCACCATGGGACTTCTGACTACTGCAATGAATGTATCCATTGGCTTTGTATTCGCCTGCTACGTCCTTTTGCAGAAAGAAAAGCTCCTGCAGCAGATAAAAAAAGCAATGTACGCAATGTTCCCGGAAAAACCGGTCAGATACCTGGCACATGTATGGAATCTGGCAAACAGGATTTTTTCCAGCTTTATTACCGGACAGTGTATCGAAGCTGTGATTCTTGGAAGTATGTTCTTTGTATCCATGACAATCCTGCATTTTCCATATGCAATGCTGGTGGGTGTCCTGATTTCATTTACAGCATTGATCCCGCTGTTTGGCGGAATTATCGGATGTTGGGTAGCATTTTTTCTGATCCTTATGATAAGTCCTGTAAAAGCAGTTCTGTTTCTGGGACTTTTCCTTATCCTGCAGCAGATAGAAGGAAACCTGATCTATCCTCATGTGGTAGGTGGTTCTGTCGGGCTTCCATCCATCTGGGTACTGGTAGCTGTAACACTTGGCGGCAGTCTGATGGGAATTGCGGGAATGCTGATCTTCATTCCGACAGTATCTGTCATCTATACACTTTTCAGAGAGTGGGTATATGCCCGTCTTGAGAAAAAACAGCTTGTTTTATAACGAAATGATTCGTGATGTGTAGAAAGATGTATTATTGTCCGGATAAACTTGGTAACAAATTTGTAAAAGGACTGTAAATCAGTGTAAGGTCTCTGTAATTGTAATTAATTCGATATTTCTGTATTATAGTGATATCTGGTTAAAAATGGAAGGAGATCTTAAGATGGACATCTTAAAAGGTAAACGTTATGATATTATGAATGTGCTTTGGGAAGAGGGAAGACCATTGTCTGCTTTTGAGATCAATGACATTGCACCGGAACTGAAAATGCCGACAGTAAGAAGATGCCTGGAGCTTCTTTTGAAAGAGAATCTGATCCAGGTTGCGGGAACTTCAATGAACGGCAAGGTGTATGCAAGAAATTATACCCCTCTTCTTTCAAGAGAGGATTATTTAAAGGGAAATGCCAAAAGCAGAAAGATTAATCCGGTGGAAATGATGAATGCGCTTCTGGAATCTGATGGGATTACAGTGGAAGAGCTGGAAAAACTTCAGGAGCTTATCGATAAGAAACGTGCGGAACTGGAAAGCAGATAATCATAAACATAGCAGATAAAAACGGACATGGCCATCTGGCTGTGTCTTTTTTGTGCCATTTTTTACAGAATTGCAATACTGTATCAGGTAATAAAAACAGCCAGATGAATAAAGTGTCCATCTGGCTGAATCTGTTATCAATTAATTATTTCTTGTTCTGCTCAACTTCTTTTAACATCATAGCGCGAACTTTCAGTGGAAGTCCGAACAGTGTGATGAATCCATCTGCATCGTGGTGGTCATAGAGGTCACCTGTTGTGAAAGATGCAAGAGATTCATTGTACAGGCTGTATGGAGAAGTTGTACCGGCTTTGATGATATTGCCTTTGTACAGTTTCATCTTAACTTCGCCTGTTACATATTTCTGTGTGGATTCAACGAAAGCCTGGATTGCTTCACGCAGAGGTGTATACCATTTTCCTTCGTATACAACCTGAGCAAACTGGCTGCCGAGTTTCTTCTTGGTTTCCATTGTCTCGCGGTCGAGTGTCAGTTCTTCGAGCTGTTCATGAGCTGCCATAAGGATTGTTCCGCCAGGAGTCTCATATACACCACGGGATTTCATACCAACAACACGGTTTTCAACGATGTCAACGATACCGATACCGTTCTCGCCGCCTAATTTGTTGAGCTCTGTGATGATCTCGGAAACTTTCATTTCTTTGCCGTTTAATGTTTTCGGAACACCCTGCTCGAATGTCATGGTAACTTCTGTTTCTTTATCAGGGGCTTTCTCAGGTGTAACACCTAAAACAAGCATATTGTCATAATTTGGAGCCTGGGAAGGATCTTCCAGTTCCAGACCTTCATGGCTGATATGCCATAAGTTTCTGTCACGGCTGTAGCTGTGGCTTGCATCGAATGGAAGGTCGATTCCGTGAGCTTTACAGAATGCAATCTCATCTTCACGTGACTGCATGGTCCATTTGTCTGTCATACGCCATGGAGCGATGATTTTGATGTCAGGAGCAAGAGCTTTGATGCCAAGTTCGAAACGGATCTGGTCATTACCTTTACCTGTAGCACCGTGGCAGATGGCAACTGCGCCTTCTTTACGTGCGATCTCAACTAATTTCTTAGCGATTGCCGGACGGGCCATGGATGTACCAAGGAGATATTTGTGTTCGTATACAGCACCTGCCTGTACACATGGAACGATGAAGTCATCACAGAATTCATCTACGATATCTTCGATATATAATTTGGAAGCACCGGAAAGCTTTGCTCTTTCATCCAGTCCGTCCAGTTCGTTTCCCTGACCGCAGTTTACGCAGCAGCAGACAACATCGTAATCAAATGTTTCTTTTAACCATGGGATTAAGGCTGTGGTATCAAGACCGCCTGAGTATGCTAAAACGACTTTTTCTTTCATGATTGTATTCCTCCTGAAATTGGATTTTATTATTTTCCTGATTTGTAAAAATTTCCTGAGATATCCGTTTGCCGAAAGTAAATGAATAGGTCGGGAGTTCAGCGCATTATTTTTGAATAAATGCGGTAATTTCTGATTGAAATTTTTGAATAAATATTCAATGCGGAACAAGATGATTTCGTATGATTCCGCTTAACAAGTGATAATATACACCTTTTTTTATAAATATGCAATAGAAAAATGCAAAAAAGTTTTATCTGTTTTTGCATAAATATGCAACATAATATAGGAAAAGACAGGGGGAAATTCGTGAAGCAAAATAGAATCCATGTAAAAACATTGAAAAATGACTATTGCATATTATGCAGGTAAGATGTATAATTAGTCCAGCACTCTGATAGAGTAAAGTTTTACTATGAAATGAAGATCGCCGGATGAGGCGAAGATGGAGGAAATTATTATGATTAAAGCAGGAATTATCGGTGCCACAGGATATGCAGGTAACGAGATCGTGAGACTGCTTCTGGGACATAAAGATGTGGAAGTTGCGTGGTATGGTTCAAGAAGTTACATTGACCAGAAATATGCAGATGTTTATCAGAACTTTTTTAAGCTAGTAGATGCGAAATGTATGGATGATAATATGGAAGCATTAGCTGATGAAGTAGATGTGATCTTTACAGCTACGCCTCAGGGACTTTGTGCTTCTTTAATTAATGAAGGAATTCTTTCCAAGGCGAAAGTTATTGACCTGAGTGCGGATTTCCGTATTAAAGATGTGAAGAAATATGAGAAATGGTACGGAATTGAGCATAAGGCTCCGCAGTTTATTGATGAGGCGGTTTATGGTTTATGTGAGATCAACCGTGAGGAGATTAAGAAAGCCAGACTGATTGCGAATCCGGGATGTTACCCCACATGTTCTACACTTTCTATTTATCCGCTGATCAAAGAGGGGCTGATCGATCCGTCTACGATTATCATTGATGCGAAGTCCGGTACTTCAGGAGCAGGACGTGGAGCGAAGGTTGCCAATCTGTTCTGTGAAGTAAACGAGAATATTAAGGCTTATGGTGTTGCAACTCACAGACATACACCTGAGATTGAGGATCAGCTTGGTTATGCGTGTGGCAAAGAGGTGTTGATTAATTTTACACCTCATCTGATTCCTATGAATCGTGGTATTCTTGTGACTGCTTATGCTTCTCTGACTAAGGATGTTTCTTATGAAGAGGTGAAGGCAGTTTATGATAGGTATTATGAGAATGAGACTTTCGTTCGTGTGCTGGATAAGGATGTTTGTCCGCAGACGAAGTGTGTGGAGGGAAGTAATTATGTGGATGTGAATTTTAAGATTGATCAGAGAACTCACAGAGTTATTATGATGGGGGCTATGGATAATCTGGTTAAAGGTGCTGCGGGACAGGCTGTGCAGAATATGAACCTGATGTTTGGATTTAAGGAGGCTGAGGGACTGCTGCAGGTGCCGATGTGTCCGTAAGTTAGAGAAAAGGGGACGCTCCGGAAATTATTTGGTTTTGAACGCGGTTTCGGGGCTTACTAACTCTAAGTGTTCGTGAATTTGCTAAAGGCATGAGGCGGCTTGTCAAACTCGCTCCGTTGCAAACTTCGCTCAGACAGTGATGCAGCCGCCTCATAACGCAAATTCCCGAGCACTAAGAGTTACTACAGCCCCTGCAAATGCGTTCAAAACCAAATAATTTCCGGAGCTGACTTTTCAGGACGGAAGAGATGTGGATGTCTGACGGACGTGACTGCGCAGGGGAGTTGCGGCAGTCGCTGAGCGTGGAGGATGTGGACGGGAAACAAGATAGTTTGTCTTATTATATAGAAAGGATTGAGGTTTTATGAAGATTATAGATGGCGGCGTTACGGCAGCTAAGGGATTTAAGGCAGCGGCTGCTGCGGCTGAGATTAAGTATAAGGGCAGAACGGATATGGCTATGGTTTACAGTGAGGTGCCTTGTGTAGCTGCGGGGACTTTTACTACCAATGTGGTGAAGGCTGCGCCTGTTAAATGGGATCAGGATATTGTTTATAATCATCCGTCTGCACAGGTGGTGATCTGTAACAGTGGTATTGCCAATGCATGTACTGGTGCAGAAGGTTATGGTTATTGTAAGGAGACTGCAGATGCGGCTGCTGAGATTCTTGGGGTGGCTGCTGACAGTGTGCTGGTTGCTTCTACAGGTGTGATTGGTATGCAGGTTCCCATTGACCGTATTAAGAATGGTGTGAAGATGATGGCGCCGAAGCTGGATGGTTCTCTGGAGGCTGGTACTGAGGCGGCGAAGGCGATCATGACTACTGATACCAAGAAGAAAGAGGTTGCTGTTCAGATTGAAATTGGCGGTAAGACGGTTACTGTTGGTGGTATGTGTAAGGGTTCCGGTATGATCCATCCGAATATGTGTACCATGCTTGGGTTTGTTACTACTGATGCGAAGATTTCCAAGAAAATGCTGCAGGAAGCGTTAAGTGAGGATGTTAAGGATACTTACAATATGGTTTCTGTTGATGGAGATACTTCTACCAATGATACAGTTCTTCTTCTGGCCAATGGTCTGGCTGAGAATCCGGAGATCACAGAGAAGGGTGAGGATTACGAAACCTTCAAGGCTGCGCTGAATTATATCAATACTACTCTGGCGAAGAAGATCGCAGGTGACGGAGAGGGTGCGACTGCACTGTTTGAGGTGAAGATCATTGGTGCAGAGTCTAAGGAGCAGGCAGTTACATTGAGCAAGTCTGTTGTTACTTCTTCTCTGACAAAGGCTGCTATCTACGGACATGATGCAAACTGGGGAAGAATCCTGTGTGCTATGGGATATTCCGGTGCGAAGTTTGATCCTGAGAAGGTGGATCTGTTCTTTGAGAGTAAGGCTGGTAAGATTCAGATTATTGAGAATGGGGTGGCTGTGGATTACAGTGAAGAAGAGGCAACGAAGATTCTTTCTGAGGAAGCTGTCACAGCAATCGCTGATGTGAAGATGGGTGATGCCACAGCAACTGCATGGGGCTGTGACCTGACTTATGATTATATAAAAATCAATGCAGATTACCGTTCATAACAAAATTCTGTGAATAAGGGTGATTTTAACCGAATCAGGTAAGTCTCCTGCTTTAATTGCGAAAAGCAATAAGCAGGGATGGAGACCAGACATTGACTGGAAAAAGGAGAGAATAATGGTTAATCAGAAATATTTGGACAAGGCGGAGGTGCTGATCGAGGCACTTCCTTATATTCAGAGATTTAATCGTAAAATCGTAGTTGTAAAGTACGGCGGAAGTGCCATGCTGGATGATGAACTGAAGAAGAATGTGATCAAGGACGTTGTTCTTCTGAAGCTGGTTGGTTTCAAACCGATCATCGTTCATGGTGGTGGTAAGGAAATCAGCCGCTGGGTTGGCAAGGTAGGTATGGAGCCGAAATTTATTAACGGTCTTCGTGTTACAGATAAAGATACTATGGAAATTGCAGAGATGGTTCTTGCGAAGGTGAACAAGGAACTGGTTGCCATGGTGGAATCTCTTGGTGTAAATGCTGTTGGTATCAGCGGTAAAGACGGTGGTCTGCTGAAATGCCGCAAGAAACAGACAAAGGGCGGAGACATCGGATTTGTTGGTGAAGTTACAAAGGTTGAGCCGAAGATTCTGGAGGATCTTCTGGAGAAAGATTTCTTGCCGATCATTTTCCCGGTAGGTTATGACGATGAGTTCGCTACTTATAATATTAATGCGGATGATGCTGCATGTGCCATTGCAGAGGCTGTTCATGCGGAGAAGCTTGCATTCCTTTCTGATATTGAAGGCGTTTATAAAGACAAGGATGATCCGTCCAGCCTGATCTCTGAACTTCATGTAGATGAAGCACAGAAACTGATCGATGACGGTTATGTAGGCGGAGGTATGATTCCGAAGCTGAAAAACTGTATTGATGCCATTGAAGAAGGCGTTAACAGAGTCCATATCCTTGACGGAAGAATTCCTCACAGCTTACTGCTGGAGATCTTTACAAACAAAGGTATTGGTACTGCGATTCTGAGAGAAGACGGGGAGAAATATTACAATGAACATGAATGAACAGATGAAGGAATCCGAAGAGAGTATCCTTCACACTTATAATCGTTTTCCTGTTGTTTTTGAAAAGGGACAGGGATGTTATTTATATGATTCCGAGGGAAAGGAATATCTGGATTTTGCAGCAGGTATTGCTGTAAATTCTCTGGGATATCACTATCCGGGATATGATGAAGCATTAAAAGATCAGATTGATAAGCTGATGCATATTTCCAACTTATATTACAATGAGCCGATCATCGAAGCAGGTGCGAAGCTGGTAAAGGCAAGTAAAATGAGCAAGGCATTCTTTACCAACAGTGGTACAGAAGCAATCGAAGGTGCTTTAAAAGCAGCTAAGAAATATGCATATGTACGTGACGGACATGCAGATCATGAGATCATTGCCATGAACCATTCCTTTCATGGAAGAAGTATAGGAGCTCTTTCTGTAACAGGAACTGCTCATTACAGAGAGCCCTTTGAGCCACTGATGGGCGGTGTGAAGTTTGCGGATTTTAATGATCTTGAGAGTGTAAAGGCTCAGATCACAGATAAGACCTGCGCGATCATTACTGAGGTTGTTCAGGGTGAGGGCGGTATTTATCCGGCGAAGAAGGAATTCTTGGAAGGTCTGCGTCAGATCTGTGATGAGAAAGATATTATGCTGATTTTCGATGAAATTCAGTGCGGTATGGGAAGAACCGGACATTATTTTGCATGGCAGGCATACGGTGTACAGCCGGATATTATGACAAGTGCGAAAGCTCTTGGATGTGGTGTGCCGGTAGGGGCGTTTGTATTGAATGAGAAAGCTGCTAAAGCTTCTCTGGAACCTGGTGACCATGGTACAACTTATGGCGGAAACCCGTTTGTATGTGCTGCAGTCAGCAAAGTATTTGACATTTATGAGAATGATAAGATCATTGAACATGTACAGGAAATGACTCCATATCTGGAACAGAAACTGGATGAAATTGTTGCAAAACATGAATGCGCTGCAACAAGACGAGGCATGGGCTTCATGCAGGGAATCGTAATCCAGGGCCGCCCGGTTGGTGAAGTTGTAAAGGCTGCGTTGGCAAAAGGACTGTTGGTGATCTCTGCAGGCAGTGATGTACTCAGAATCGTACCTCCGCTTGTGATCACAAAAGAACACATTGATAAGATGGCTGCAATTCTGGATGAGTGTATGGAATAATTTTAGATACTTCAAGAGATATTTGAATATTTTTGCAAAATGTTCCGGGTATAATCAATAACTGATTATATCCGGAGCATTATTTTTGCAGAGAAAATACCATCTTTATAGGTAAAGTCACAGGCACCGCCGTTTTTGTCGATAATGTGGCGGACAGATTCGATTCCTATTCCGTTTCCGGAGTGTTTGGAGGATTGGAAAATATTGTTTTTTTGCTGTATTTTGCCATCGAAGGTGTTTTCCACATGAATCAGAAGGAGATGATTATGGTGGGGATAAACTTCCACATTAATCTTTCTGCGGGCGGGTACTGTTTTCACACTTGCCTGGATGGCATTTTCCAGCAGATTGGAGAACACAAGGCACAGATTGATCTCATCTATGGAAAGATCAGCAGGCAGGGAAACCACTGCATGAAAAGGAATGTTTTCTCTTTCTGCAATGGTGGAATAATATCCGAAAACACTGTCAACAGCCTGATTTTCACAGAAATGCAGGTTATAGTCAGAGATTTTGCCGGTTGCAGCAGAGAGATATTCTTTAATTTTTTCTATGTCACCCTGTTCTGCCAGAGTGGACAGACGGACAAAATGATGACGGATATCGTGACGTGCCTGCCTTGCTTCTTCAATGGCCATGCAGAGATTCTCGTATCTTTCCTGTTGAAGGGAAAGAAAATGGTTCTCCTGCTGAAGTCTGGCATTTCTGTTCAGGCTGACTGCCATCATAAGAAACAGGACATAGAACAGAAGCAGGATTATGAGCAGTACAAGACTGAAAACAATATAACACTGCAGAATACGCCCGGTATATAAAGTGCTGCGGTGTTTGGGAATCATAAAAAGATTCACTCCGATGAAGATTACCGGAAGGATCCAGAATACATACCAGGTCTGGGCAAAGTTCTCGTCTGTGACCATTGTCTGTACACAGTGGCAGGCAGGATACCAGGCTGCCAGAACAAACAGCAGGCAGATGACATTATAGAAAATTCCGGCACCAGTGTGCAACCACAGTTCGTTTTCTGTAATATGCAGGTCAGCAGTCATAAGTGCATTGACTGCCCGGGACAGACTTTTGACACATGTAAAAACTGCGAAGACTGCCAGAAAAATACTGACGGATTTCCAGACAGAGATTTTTAATGTTTTATGGTAAATGAGCATAATGACAGGCAGCAGAGGAAACAGGAACCATCTGGTGGGAATTTGCAGGGCACAGCAAACTGCCCCTCCTAAAATACAGATTCCCAGAAGAAGGGGAAGAAGCCATGCTGTCAGCTTAAGCGGTGTCTGCCTCAGATAGTTCTTTACAGGCAGATATGCCAGCAGTATGCCGGGAATGATTACGAAAAGTTCAAGTACAGGGCGAAGTATGTCAGTCATTTCAGGACCTCCTTTGGAACAGAAATTCCATAAATGTCTGTCTGGCGTTTTTTAGCAGCTTCCGGCTGACAGAGACATTGCTTCCGTTATCAAGGCGAAAGCCTGTTCCGTCAAAATCAACGGCATGCTCCAGATTGATCACAACGCCTCGGTTACACTGATAGAAGCGTGGATCCATTTTCAGGGAGATTATGAAGGAATCAAAGGACTGGCGGGTGACCAGTTCCCTTTCACCGGCAGTGTGGATGTGGATCATGTGGGAAAAATGCTCTGCGTAGATTATTTTCCGGAAGGGAATCTGAATATTACTGCCGTTTACCTTTACATCTATGTATTTCCCGGAATCCGGGATGCGGGAAAGGATTTCATCGGCCAGTGCGGAAATATCATTTTCACTGTAGGGCTTTACAAGATAGTGCAGAGCCCGGACCTGGAATCCCTCTAATGCATGGTCGGTAGAAGTTGTTGTAAAGATCAGCAGACAGTCAGTATCTGATCTGCGAAGTTCTTTTGCTGTATCAATCCCGTTAGAACCATTCATATAAATATCCAGAAACACTACAGTGAAAGGACATTCCTTCGCTGCAGTGAGGAAAGTTTCTCCATTTTCATATTCCAATATATCTGTATGGACATTGCGCCTGGAAAACTGAGATTCCAGTCTGTTTCGTAACAGTGTCCGTTCTTCTGAAATATCATCAACAATTGCAATTCTCATAGTAAATCTTCCTTTATTTATAAAATGATGTTAGGGTCAAAAGGCATTTTGCCCCTAACTTGATATCTACGAATTGCTTCACTGCAAAGCAGCTCCCGCAATTTTCATAAAATTCTGCTATAAGTATATCACAAAACAATACCATAGATTTACAATTCGTGTCATTTTCTGTCGTTTCGTGACAGAATTATTGAAAAAATT
>NZ_JAJCGT010000058.1:0-15431 GCF_020553185.1 Blautia sp. MSK18_10
TTTTGGCATATTCATGCCAAAACACCTCGCGGAATAGTGGTGTGTGAACAGTAACACTAAAATACTTATAGTCTTAGGCTTGATTATTCCGGTGGAATATTCTATAATAAAACCTAAATTTCCATAAATTAGCGTGTCAAAGTGCCGGTTCAGGAGAAAATCAGTTTTCATCTGGAAATTTGAAGACTGGTGTGGATAAGGTGAGTTCCATAACTGCATTTGTGATATGCAAAAAAACAGAATGGAGGAGACATTATGAAATTATACGATACCGGTGTGTATTTGCTGAATGGTCAGAAGATTGTTCCGGAGAATCAGGCAGATTTTCCTGTTTCCAAAGAGGAAGCTGCAAAGAGTACAATTGCCTATTCAATTCTGAAAGCACACAATACTTCCGGAAATATGGACAAACTTCAGATTAAATTTGATAAACTGACTTCTCATGATATCACTTTTGTCGGAATTATCCAGACTGCACGTGCTTCAGGCCTTGAGAAATTTCCGGTGCCATATGTACTGACAAACTGCCATAATTCACTCTGTGCAGTAGGCGGAACTATTAATGAAGATGATCATATGTTTGGACTTACCTGTGCCAAGAAATATGGCGGCGTATATGTACCGCCTCATCAGGCGGTTATCCATCAGTTTGCAAGAGAAATGCTTGCAGCAGGCGGTAAAATGATCCTCGGTTCAGACAGCCATACACGATATGGCGCACTGGGAACCATGGCAATGGGTGAGGGCGGACCGGAGCTTGTAAAGCAGCTTCTTTCCCAGACTTATGATATCAATATGCCAGGTGTAGTTGCCATTTATCTTACAGGTTCTCCACGACCGGGCGTAGGTCCTCAGGACGTTGCGCTTGCGATTATCGGCAAGGTTTTTGCAAATGGATATGTGAAGAATAAAGTTATGGAATTTGTAGGACCCGGTGTTGCAAATTTAAGTGCTGATTTCCGAATTGGTGTAGATGTAATGACAACAGAGACCACCTGTCTTTCCTCTATCTGGCAGACAGATGAGAAGATTCAGGAATTCTATGAGATCCATGGCAGAAGTGAAGATTACAAAGAACTGAAACCAGGTGAAACAGCATACTATGATGGCTGTGTAGAGATTGATCTGAGTGAGATCAGACCAATGATCGCTATGCCATTCCATCCAAGCAATACATATACAATTGATGAACTGAAGGCAAATCTGGATGATATTCTGGCAGATGTTGAGAAAAAAGCACAGATCAGCCTTGATGGAAAAGTTCCATATACATTAAGAGACAAAGTAATTGATGGTAAACTTTATGTAGAACAGGGAATCATCGCAGGATGTGCAGGTGGTGGATTTGAAAATATCTGTGCAGCAGCTGATATCCTTAAAGGCAAGAGCATTGGTGCAGATGCCTTCACATTGAGTGTATATCCGGCAAGTACTCCGATTTATATGGAACTGGCTAAGAATGGCGTTCTGGCAGGACTTCTTGAAACGGGAGCTGTTGTGAAGACTGCTTTTTGCGGACCTTGCTTTGGTGCAGGGGATACTCCTGCAAATAATGCATTCAGTATCCGTCATACGACCAGAAACTTCCCGAACCGCGAAGGTTCCAAAATCCAGAATGGCCAGATTTCTTCTGTTGCACTTATGGACGCACGTTCTATTGCGGCAACTGCAGCAAACAAAGGTTTCCTGACTTCAGCAGAGGATTATACGGGTGGTTATACAGGACAGAAATATTTCTTTGATAAGACAATTTATGACAATCGTGTATTTGACAGCAAGGGTATAGCTGATCCGGGTGTAGAGATCCAGTTTGGTCCGAATATTAAGGACTGGCCGGAGATGGCTGCACTTCCGGAGAATCTGATCGTGAAGGTTGTTTCTGAGATCCATGATCCGGTTACTACAACAGATGAACTGATCCCATCCGGTGAGACATCTTCTTATCGTTCCAATCCACTTGGACTGGCTGAGTTTACACTTTCCAGAAAAGATCCTGCTTATGTAGGACGTGCGAAAGAAGTTCAGAAAGCTCAGAAGGCTATTCAGGAAGGAAAATGTCCGGTTGAGGCATTACCGGAGATGAAACCTGTAATGGATGTGATCAAAAAGGATTATCCGAATGTAAGCAAGGAAAATCTTGGTGTGGGAAGTACGATCTTTGCAGTGAAACCAGGTGATGGTTCTGCGCGTGAGCAGGCTGCTTCCTGTCAGAAAGTGCTTGGCGGATGGGCAAATATCGCCAATGAGTATGCGACAAAGAGGTACCGTTCCAATCTGATCAACTGGGGTATGCTTCCATTCCTGATTAAAGAAGGGGAGCTTCCGTTTGCAAACGGAGATTATCTGTTCTTCCCACAGATTCGTAAGGCAGTGGAAGAAAAGGATGATGTGATCCGGGGATATGTTGTCGGTGCTGAGGGACTGAAAGAGTTTGAAGTGGCTCTTGGGGAGCTTACGGATGATGAGCGTGAGATTATCCTTAAGGGATGCCTGATTAATTATAATCGAAAATAGGAAGTGATGAAGATGCAGTTATCCTCTCTTTGGGTTGGGAGTAGCTGCATCTTTATTATTTATGAAATTATGAGAATTGCGGGAACTGCTTTGCAGCGGAGCGATTCGTGGATATAATAGAGCTCCGGGCAGCAACGTACTGCATCGAAGAAAACGAAATAGTCTGAAAATTATCAAATAAATAAAAATATTATAAAATTAGTGCAAATAAGACAAAGATAAATAGAAAATATTGAAATAAAATGCAAAAATGTATTGACAAATAATAACAAGAGTGTTATTATAACACCATCAAAAGAAACAAGGAAACGAATTAAACAATCAAAGAAATTCATTCAATTCATAGCATATATAAATGTTCCAATGAAAAGGATGAAAATAAAAGAAAGGTTCGGGTGATTCCATTGGGAAAGAATTTATAACTTCATCAATATAAGAGTAACGGGTATCGCATTTCCTGCAAGAAAGACCTGATACGGAGATTATAAAAAAGTATTTTCCTTATATAATATAAGAGCATACGCACAGTCTGATTAATAAGGAAGGAATGTATCAAAGGTATTATAGAAGCGATAACTTATATTGAATATCTGTTGCAGACCTGATACAGGGATTTTGGTAAATGTGTAAAGAAATATTTACCGGAAGAGCATAACCCTTATCTCAGTAGTTAGCCTGAAAGCAGAGGTTCAGGTAACAGATAAACTGAAGGTAAGAACGATGTTTTGAGAGGCATATAGAAGTTTAAGTATATGGTTTGAAATCCTGCATCAGAAGAATATCCGGTATATAAAATTACAGGATATTGAGAGAAATATTAAGGTACTTTTTCAGTGATACTTTACATAATTCAGAACATCTGCCATTAATGTTCGATAAATATGAAAAGCACATAAGGAAATTAAACAGTTGTGAATTTAAGAAGTTAGGTTTATGATTGCTTAGCACGAAAAATAATGAAAAAGTGTATCCGATATTTCATAAATGAAAAACAAATTATAATACGTGAAATTATAATTTAAAATCTATAAAACTTTCTAAGTAAGTTCCGATGAACTGAATAACTGATATCATAAAAGCATAAAAGCAGGAATGAATCAGATTATAAACAGTACATATGGATTATGAGCAGGAAACAGAATAGGAATTTTAAATAAACATAGAAAAATTTAATAGTGAACTTATAAAGTAGTTTGTAAATAACATATTATTTTATTATAGAAAGAATACTAAGAGGAAAATAAATTGAATAACGAAGAACATTGAAGCGGTCATCATTTTTGAAATCAGGAAAAGTAAAAAGTGATGACCGTTTTCAAATTGTATTCATATATATTCGTTTATTGCGTGAAATGGAATTTTAGGATATACTCTCCATGAAAAGGAGAGTTTTTTTATGTGGATAAAAGATATCAGAGATTATATTTTATATGAAGATAAAGATATTCTGGTCTGTCACAAACCGGCAGGGCTTGCAGTTCAGAATGCGCGGGTTGGCAGTATGGATATGGAGAGCCTTCTGAAGAATTATATTGCTCAGAAGGTGCCGGGTAAGATGCCGTATCTGGGTATTATCCATCGCCTGGATCAGCCGGTGGAGGGGGTTCTTGTATTTGCCCTGAATCCGAAGGCAGCAGCAGATCTCAGCAGACAGATGACAGCGGGAAAAATAAAGAAGACTTATCTTGCAGTTACAGAAGGAACAGTGAAAGTGAAGAGTGCAAAACTGGTGGACTGGCTGAAGAAGGATGGCAGGACCAACAGCTCTGCAGTGGTTGAGGGAGGAACTTCCGGAGCAAAAAAGGCGATCTTGTCTTATGAAGTTCTGGAAACCTGGAAAAATAAGGAAGATGCACAGGATTGTGGCGAAAGAAATCTGATTCGGATTGATCTAGATACAGGCAGGCATCATCAGATTCGTGTGCAGATGGCGCATGCCGGAATGCCTTTGGTTGGTGACAGAAAGTATAATCCCGGTCAGAATAGTCAGGAACCGCTGGCTCTCTGTTCTGCAAAACTGGGATTTCAGCATCCGGTGACAAAGAAACAGTTGGAGTTTCAGGTGCAGCCTGCAGGTATGGCATTCAAAAGACATTGACATAGCGCAATTTTTGATGTATAAAAGTGAAAAATGTGTAAAATCTCTGGACGAATTTCGTAAAGTGTGTATAATGTAGAAAGTAATATGCAGTTATAAGGTTTATAGCAATTCTCGTAAATAATGCATTTAAGAGGATCGCTACAGGTAATTGTTCGATGTTAATTATTCTGTGAGAGTACTGAGCAGATATCGATTTTTTAGTTGACAGAAATTATACATTATTTTATGAAATTGCTGTAATGTGCAGTATAGCACTGAAAGGAAGAGGAAATTAAAATGAAAAGAGCGGCGGCAGCAGCGATAAGTTTAATGACAGGACTGGCAATGCTGACAGGATGCAGCAGAGCGGAGGTGGAAGAGACAATCCAGCCGTTGGTGGCAGACGCTATCGAAGAATCCGATTCAGAGGCAGAAGCAGTGAAGGAAGAGGATGAGAGTCCGCTGATTCCGGAGATTGATACAGATATAAAAATCTATGCCGGTTCAAGGATCGCAGTGGTAAGCAAATGTGTCAAGGGCGAATACTGGAAGATGGTTAAGAAAGGCATGGAAGATGCGGTAAAGGAAATTAATAAAGCATATGGTTATAAAAAAGATGACCAGATTACCATGACTTTTGAAGGTCCTGATAATGAAGAGGACGTAGAAACTCAGATTAATACAATAGATGCTGTTATTGCAGAGAATCCGGATGTTCTTTGTATTTCGGCAAGTGACATGGATTCCTGTGAGGCACAGCTTGAAGCTGCAAAGGAAAATAGAATTCCGGTTATAGCATTTGATTCTAATGTAGCCGAGAAGAAACTGGTGAAGGCATATCGGGGAACCGATAATGTGCAGGTAGGAAAGATGGCTGCTTATCAGCTTGGCAGTGCACTCGGAAAGATGGGAAAGGTTGCGGTTTTTTCCGCACAGCAGAAGACAAAGAGTGTTCAGGATCGTGTAGAAGGATTTATGAATAATATCGGGAAGTACGGAGATATTGAAGTTGTGGAAACCATTTATTCTGATCAGGTAGATGATATGGAGGCTTCCATGAAGGAAGTCCTGGAAAAATATCCCACACTGGATGGTGTATTCTGCACCAATGCAGATATTACAGAGATGTATCTGAATCTGGAGAAGAGTGATGAGCATGATGCACCGGCTCTGGTAGGGGTTGATGCAACTACTAAGCAGCAGGAAGCAATCCGTAATGGAGAAGAGATTGGCTGTGTTTCCCAGCAGCCTTATGCTATGGGATACCAGACGATCTGGGCAGCAGTTGAAACAACGGCACCGAAGAAATCTGTTGTGATCGAGAAAAATGTACTGAGCAATCCGGCATGGATCGATGCAGACTGTCTGGATGATCCGGACTACAGTGGATATTTATATACAGAATAAGAATTAAAGATAAACGCTCCGGGAGGATGTACAGGGTCTCAAATGCATTAATTAAGAGGATTTTCTATAAGAGGAATGTGTCTGCTGGGACAGACCGGTAATACAGAACTTATATATAAAGCAGAATTATATACGAAAGAAGAAGCATGAAAACAGTGATGAGTTGTTTTCGTGCTTTTTTTGTGTCATAGAATATTACTCCGTAATGTTCTATGACACAAAAAAGCTCTCCGGGCAGGCTCTTTATTTATATCTCTTCTTCTTTGAAATAAAAATATAAACAAATCAGAAGCTTTGACTGTATAAAAAGATTTATATTGATGATATAATCACATACACGATATAAAAATAACAAAAAAATATTGGATGGATGAAAAATATTTGATAAAATTATCTGATGAGATTGTAATTTTAAAGAATATATGATAAAATTTGACTATAAATTCTTGAAAATATATAAAAAAATTAGGCAAAAAGGAGAAGAGGATGAAACAATGGTCAGAGATCATCAGAAATGTCACCATGTTGTCGCAGCTTGGACTGTCTCTCATAACCCCTGTCCTGATATGTCTGGCAGTATGCTGGCTGATTGTTTCTAAGACCGGAGCTGGCGGATGGGTATATATCCCCGGTTTTTTCTTTGGTCTTGGAGGTTCCGGGACAGTGGCATATAAATTTTATCTTTCTATTAACAGACAGCAGAAGAAAGAGAACAAAAAGAAGAAAAATAAAGTATCGTTTAACAGACACCTGTAATGATACAGAAACGAAAGGGAGATTTATATGAGTATTATGGATAATGTTCAGCCTGCCGTAAAGAAGGAAACCGGAAAGGTAGCTGCCATCACCGGAATCGGGCTGATTTTGATGTGGATCGTGTTTGGAGTGCTGCATGCTTTCATGCCACAGAAGGTACCGTTTGATTATACGGTGTTTCTTGGAGGGGCAGTGGGAGGATGTGTGGCAGTCCTTAATTTCTTTTTTATGGGACTTGCAGTGCAGAAAGCAGCTGCAGCAACAGATGAGGACACAGCGAGAATGAGGATCAAAGCAAGTTACTCCCAGAGAATGCTGATCCAGATGTTTTGGGTGATCTTGGCAATCGTGGCACCCTGTTTTCATTTTGTGGCAGGAATCGTTCCTCTTTTATTTCCCGGAACAGGAATTAAAATTGCAGGAATTTTTCATACTAACAAATAGGTATTTCTATATCAAACCGGAACAGTACCGGGAGAGACAGGAGGTGAATAAAGAGTATGGAATTGGATATCAGCGGGGCAAGGATATTCTTTACATTACCCATTGATGTGCCTGTTCTCGGACCATTAAGAATCAGTGAGACAATGGTGGTAAGCTGGATTGTTATGATACTCATAACAGGTTTGTGTATCTGGCTGACACATGATCTGAAAGAAGAGAACATTTCCAAACGTCAGGCTGTGGCAGAGCTCATTGTAGAGAAGGCCAACAGCTTTGTAATCGGAAATATGGGTGAGAAATTCAGATACCTGATACCGTTTGTTGCAGCACTTTTTGCAACCAGTGTGGTTTCCAACCTGATCAGTCTGATCGGACTTCGAAGCCCTACAGCAGACCTTTCTACTGAGGCTGCCTGGGCAGTTGTGGTTTTCATTATGATCACAGCACAGAAGATAAAGACCAGTGGATTTGGCGGTTATCTGAAAGGATTTACAACTCCGATCGCAGTTATGACACCGTTTAATATTCTTTCCGAGCTGGCTACACCTGTCAGTATGGCGTGTCGTCATTTCGGAAATATCCTTTCCGGTGTGGTAATCAATGGCCTGATCTATGGGGCACTGGCAGTCGCAAGTTCCGCGCTTCTGGGCCTGATCCCGGGTGCACTGGGAGATGTACTGTCAAAGATACCGATTCTTGATGTCGGTGTACCTGCGATAACGTCGGTCTATTTTGACTGGTTCTCAGGAGTTATGCAGGCGTTTATCTTCTGTATGCTGACTGTAATGTATATTGCAAATGCAGCAGAAGAGTAGCAGAAACATGATTTGCCGGAGCAAAACGGCAGCGGTGGTAACCGCAAAGAATGCTGAAATACAGCAGAAAAATTAATACCGCAGCAAAGGGGAAAAGCTGCAGATTATTATTTAACAGGAGGGTTTTAATATGGATTTTCAGTTATTGGCAAAAGGTATCGCATTAGCAGGATGTGCAATTGGAGCAGGATGTGCGCTGATCGCAGGTATCGGACCTGGTATTGGTGAAGGTAACGCAGTAGCAAAGGCATTGGAAGCAATCGGACGTCAGCCTGAGTGCAAGGGTGATGTTACTTCTACCATGCTTCTTGGATGTGCCATTGCAGAGACAACAGGTATCTACGGTTTCGTAACCGGTCTGTTGCTTATCTTCGTTGCACCTGGTATGTTCATGAACTTCCTGAGCTGATAAAAACAGCTGAGATGTCGAATATCACAGATTAAGAGGCATCTGATATGGAACCTGTGGATAATTCCGGCAGCAGCCGGAGAATGATCCGCATAAATACAGACAGGAGGTTACAAACATGCAGGTACAGGAATTAGTTGGAATTGTGCCGTGGAATTTTATAGCGACGATTTGCAACCTTTTTATTCAGGTATATCTGATCAAACGTTTCCTCTTCAAGCCCATCAATGAGATGCTGGAAAAGCGCAAAGCGAAAGCGGATGCCCAGATCCAGGATGCAGTGAAGGCAAAGGAAGAAGCTCAGGCAATGAAGGCAGAATATGAAAAGAATATGCAGGAAGCCAAGAATAGGGCAAATGACATTGTGATGACAGCTCAGAAAACAGCCGCTATCCAGAGTGAAGAGATGCTTAAGGAGGCTTCCAGTCAGGTAACTGCCATGAAAGAGAAGGCAGAGAAAGACATTGCCCAGGAGAAACGTAAGGCAGTCAACGAGATCAAGGGAGAAATCGGCGGTATGGCTGTTGAGATTGCCGGAAAAGTGATCGAGCGCGAAATTAGTGAAGAGGATCATGCAAAACTGATTGATGAGTTTATTGAGAATGTAGGTGAGGCATCATGACAAAAACTGCCAGAGTTTACGGCGGAAGTCTGTATGACCTTGCCGCTGAAGAAAAGCTCGATGGACAGATTATGGAGCAGATGATCGCGATCAGACAAATTTTTCGAGAAAATCCCGGATATCTGAAATTGCTGGGAGAACCGGCGATTCCTGAAGACGAGAGACTTAAGATGATTGAAGAGGCTTTCGGAGGGCAGGCAGAGAGATATCTGGTGAATTTCCTGAAATTATTGTGTGAACGCAAGATTCTGAGAGAGTTTGCCGGATGCTGCGAAGAGTTTATCAGACGCTACAACAGTGCACATGGAATTGCAGAAGCCGTGGTTACCAGTGCAGTGAAGCTCAGTGATACTCAGATGGAAGCTCTGAAAGCGAAGCTTGAGAAGCTAAGTGGAAAGAAAGTGTATCTGGTTCAGAAAACAGATGCATCCGTTCTTGGCGGACTTCGCGTGGAACTGGAGGGCGTACAGCTTGACGGTACAGTACAGAGCCGTATTTCCGGTATTTCGAAGAAACTGAATGAATTGGTAGTATAAGGAACTGGATTCCGGATTTGAGAATCGTACTGTATGGGTATTTGACATATGGATATGAAAAATCTTTAAATTTCTGAATTCAGACAGCGCAAAATAATAGAATATAAAAGGATGGAATGGAAACATGCAATTAAAACCTGAGGAAATATCCAAGGTCATCCGAAGCCAGATAAAATATTACGAAAATGCCATTCAACAGAACGAGACAGGTACGATCCTTATGGTTGGTGACGGTATTGCCAGAGCTAGCGGACTGGTAAACTGTATGTCAGGAGAGCTTCTGGAATTTGAGGACGGAAGCTTTGGTATGGCACAGAACCTGGAGGAGAACAGTGTCTCCATCGTAATCTTTGGTTCAGATGAGAACATTGGTGAGGGTCAGACCGTAAAGCGTACAGGCAAGGTCGTGTCTGTACCTGTAGGCGACGCCATGGTTGGACGTGTTGTAAATGCACTGGGACAGCCAATTGACGGAGCAGGCCCGATTGATACAAAAGAATTCCGGCCAATCGAGAGCAAGGCACCGGGAATCTGTGAGAGAAGATCTGTATATCAGCCTCTTCAGACCGGTATCAAAGCCATCGACTCCATGATCCCCATTGGACGTGGACAGCGAGAACTGATCATTGGTGACCGTCAGACCGGTAAAACTACAATTGCTACAGATACCATTATTAACCAGAAGGGAAAAGATGTGATCTGTATCTATGTAGCCATTGGACAGAAGCGTTCCACAGTAGCTACATTAGTAGAGAACCTGACCAGAAACGGCGCAATGGATTATACTATCGTTGTGGCAGCTACAGCATCTGAGTCAAGCCCGCTGCAGTATATCGCACCGTATTCCGGATGTGCAATGGGTGAATACTTTATGAATAAGGGAAAAGATGTGCTGATCATCTATGATGATTTAAGTAAGCATGCAGTTGCATACCGTGCACTTTCCCTGCTGATCCGTCGTCCGCCTGGACGTGAGGCATATCCGGGTGATGTTTTCTATCTGCATTCCAGACTTCTGGAACGTGCAGCGAAGCTGGACGATGAACATGGCGGCGGTTCCATGACAGCACTGCCGATTATTGAAACACAGGCAGGTGACGTATCTGCCTATATTCCTACTAACGTTATTTCTATTACAGATGGACAGATTTTCCTGGAGACAGAGTTATTCCATTCAGGAATCATGCCTGCTGTAAACCCAGGTATCTCCGTATCACGAGTTGGTGGTGATGCGCAGATCAAGGCAATGAAGAAGGTAGCAGGAACACTGAAACTGATTTATTCCCAGTACCGTGAGCTGCAGAGCTTCGCACAGTTTGGTTCTGATCTGGATGCTGATACAAAGGCACGTCTGGAACAGGGAGCACGTATTGTGGAAGTTCTGAAACAGAACCAGAATGCACCGGTTCCTGTAGAGAAACAGGTTGCGATCCTTTATGCGGTTACAAAGGGTGTTCTGGAATCAGTAAAAGTTGAAGACGTAAATGTATATGAATCAGGATTATATACCTATCTGGATACAGATGCAGCAGGCGTAGAGGTTATGCAGGAGATCCGCTCAACAGGTAAGCTGGAGCAGGAAACAGAGCAGAAGCTTCGCAGCGTACTGGATGCGTATACAGAGAACTTCCTGAATACAAGACCTGAGAAATAAAGTGATTAGGAGGGTATCGTATGGCTTCGAATATGAAAGCGGTAAAGCTGCGTATCAAGAGTGTACAGAGTACCATGCAGATTACCAAGGCCATGGAGCTTGTAGCGTCCTCCAAACTGCGTAAGGCAAAGGAACGTGCAGAGGTATGCCGTCCGTACTTTACAGAACTTCATGAGACATTGAAAGAGATTGCAAGGGAGAATACAGATTTCTCATCCGTTTATGCGAAAGAGTCTTCCAACAATAAAACCTGCTATGTAGTGATCGCAGGTGACAGAGGACTTGCAGGCGGATATAATGCAAACCTTTTCAAATGTCTGGAGGCTTCTGCTGAAGGTAAGGACTACATGGTTCTGCCGGTTGGAAAGAAAGCAGTAGAATATTTCCGCCAGAGAGAGATTGAAGCTCTGACAGAACAGTTTGCAGAAGTGGGAAGTATTTCTGTGGCGGACTGTTTTGAGATGGCAAATATGCTCTGCACGGAATTTCGAAAAGGAACCTTTGGTCATATTGAATTATGCTATACTGTCTTTGATTCCATGCTTTCTCAGCAGCCGGAGGTATTTTCCATGCTTCCTATGACTGATATCAGAGAGGAAAGCGGAGGTAAGATAGAGACGAAGAATCTGATCCTCTATGAACCGGACGGAGAGACAGTATTTGATGCCATTGTTCCGGAATATCTGGCAGGACTGGTTTATGGCGGTATCTGCGAAAGTACCGCAAGTGAACTGGCAGCCAGACGTATGGCTATGGATGCAGCCACAAGTAATGCGGAAGAGATGATTGATCAGCTCAATTTGTATTACAACAGGGCACGTCAGGCCAGCATCACGCAGGAGATCACGGAGATTGTTGCAGGTGCGGAAGGTCTTTAGAAATAGGAGATTATAAACATGAGTGAAAAACACATTGGCGAGGTAGTGCAGGTTATCGGTCCGGTACTGGATATCCGCTTTGCGCACGATGAACTGCCGCCTCTTCTCAATGCCATAGAGATTGATAATGATGGCGCAAAGCTGGTTGCCGAGGTTGCACAGCAGGTTGGTGATGATGTGGTAAGATGTATTGCCATGAATTCTACTGACGGTCTGGTGCGCGGTGCCAAAGCTCTGGATACAGGCGGTCCAATTTCCGTTCCTGTAGGTGAGGAATGCCTGGGACGAGTATTTAACCTTCTGGGTGACCCGGTAGACAATCTTCCGGCACCGGAGGCAAAGGAACGCTGGTCTATCCATCGTCAGGCTCCTTCTTATGAAGAACAGATGCCTGCAACAGAGATTCTGGAGACAGGAATCAAGGTTGTTGACCTGATCTGTCCTTATGCAAAGGGTGGTAAGATCGGTCTTTTCGGTGGTGCAGGTGTAGGAAAAACAGTTCTTATCATGGAGCTGATCCACAATGTAGCAACTGCACACGGCGGACTTTCCGTATTTACAGGTGTAGGAGAGCGTACACGTGAGGGAAATGACCTTTACAATGAAATGAAAGAAAGTGGAGTTATCGACAAGACTGCTCTGGTTTACGGTCAGATGAACGAGCCGCCCGGAGCACGTATGAGAGTTGGACTTTCCGGACTTACCATGGCGGAATACTTCCGTGATGAGAAGAACCAGGATGTGCTCCTCTTTATTGACAATATTTTCCGTTTTACACAGGCAGGTTCCGAGGTGTCTGCTCTTCTGGGACGTATGCCTTCAGCTGTAGGTTATCAGCCTACACTGGCAACTGAAATGGGTAACCTGCAGGAACGAATTACTTCTACAAGAAAGGGCTCTATCACATCTGTACAGGCTGTATATGTGCCTGCCGATGACCTGACTGACCCGGCTCCTGCAACTACATTCTCACATCTGGATGCAACAACTGTACTTTCCCGTGAGATTTCCAGCCAGGGTATTTATCCGGCTGTTGATCCTCTGGATTCCACAAGCCGTATCCTTTCTCCTGAAATAGTAGGAACAGAGCATTATGAGATTGCCAGATCAGTACAGAGAGTTCTTCAGCGTTACAAAGAGCTTCAGGACATTATTGCCATCATGGGTATGGATGAGTTGTCAGAGGAAGACAAACGTACTGTAAGTCGTGCCCGTAAGGTTCAGAGATTCCTGTCACAGAGCTTCTCTGTAGCAGAACAGTTCACAGGTATGCCTGGTAAATATGTTCCGCTGAAGGAAACGTTGAGAGGATTCAGGATGATCCTGAACGGTGAGTGTGATGACATTCCTGAGAGTTATTTCCTGTTTGTGGGAACCATCGATGAAGTGTTTGAAAAAGCCAAGAATCAGTAAAGGGGGAAATGTCCTATGAGTACTTTCCCATTGAGAATCGGAACACCGGACGGACTGCTCTTTGAAGGCAATGTGGAGCGTGTGATCTGCAGAACTGTCAGCGGTGATCTGGCTATTCTTGCCAGACACTGTAATTACTGTACTGCCCTGGGAATGGGTGAAGCCAGTGTGGTAATGGAAGACGGTAGCAGACGAACCGCAGCCTGTATTGGCGGAATGCTTTCTGTTATGAACGGAAAGTGCCGTGTCCTTGCAACTACCTGGGAGTGGAAAGAGGATATTGATGAGCAGCGTGCGCAGGAAGCTAAGAAAAGAGCTGAGGAGATGATCGCCAAAGGTGGTTTGAGTGATCATGATTATAAGATTGTGGAGGCTAAACTGCAGAGGGCGTTGGTGCGTTTGAGTGTGAAGAGCTGAGAAAATAAGAGTTATTAAGATATTGTGTTAAAGATAAAGACTGACAGGAGATCCGGGAGAGGAGACTGTCGGTCTTTTTTTGCTTGTGATATGGTTTTTTGGAGGATATAGTGGGAAGAATCTGAGGAAGAGATTTGAAGGAGGGACGCATAGAAAAATAATTTATTTTATGTGCGGTTTCGGACATTAAGATATTCTAAGCTGCTAAAAATCTGCTAAAGGCATGAGAAAAATGCCACAAACTCGCTTCGCTCAGACAGTGTGTCATTTTTCTCATAACGCAGATTTTGACCAGCTAAGAATATCTAAATATCCTGCAAATGCACATGAAATAAATTATTTTTCTATGCTGGTGGTTGGCTCTTTTAAATACACTTTAAGCGAATCAGGTAAGTCCCCTGCGGGGAAACCAAAAGGAAAAAATGATGAATAAAGCCGAATGGCAGTGTATTAAAATTAGGTGGATGTAATTGAAGAAAAAATATGATATCATGTGAGTAACAAATCGGTATTTAACGAGGAGGTAATGATTATGAGTAGAAATATAAAAGGTGGTTTTTTAACATTGAGTGGTGTTGTTGGTATTGTAGGAATGATAATAGCGGCAATGCAAAATCCGGCAACTGCATGGGTAACGCCACCTGGAAGAATGATTGTAAGTATTTTAGAAAATGGATTATTGATTCCTACGGTTTTATTCCTTGTTCTTTTTATTTATGGATTGTATATTCTCCTAACGGAGAAAAACGATTGAGCAATACCGGTTTGTCGAATTAAGAAAACCGGTATTTGTGGAGGAGAAATTCTGTAATGAGATTTTTTGAAAATACCCGTAAGCCACAAGGCTTCGGCGGAAAATTGATGACGAAGATGATGAACAGCGGTCACGCCAAATTATCGCAATGGGGATTCTCAAATATCTCCGCGAAGTCTGATGCTGAAGTTCTGGACGTCGGCTGTGGCGGCGGAGCAAATATTGCGGTTTGGCTTGATAGATGTAGAAATGGCCACGTGACAGGAATGGATTATTCTGAGGTTAGTGTGGCAGAATCTCAAAAATTGAACGCCCTCGCCATTAAACAAGGGAAATGTAATGTAGTTCAAGGAGATGTATCTGCTATACCCTTTTCTGACGCGACTTTTGATTATGTTTCTGCCTTCGAAACAGTTTACTTTTGGCCAGGATTAGTAAAATGCTTTTCCGAGGTCAACCGTGTGCTGAAAAGCGAAGGCATATTCCTGATTTGTAACGAGAGTGACGGAACGAATGCCGCAGATGAAAAATGGACAAAGATGATCAATGGTATGAAGATTTACACATCTAAACAACTTGTTGCCGCTTTGAAAGAAGCGGGTTTTGCAGAGATCAAAACGTATTCAAATGCAAAAAATCATTGGATAAGTATTGTTGCAACGAAATAGCCAAATTCTAGTTGAACAAAATCGCTGCGCGATGGCTTGCCAAGGCTGTGGCGCAGCTTTCTTT
>NZ_JAJCGT010000059.1:0-14762 GCF_020553185.1 Blautia sp. MSK18_10
GGGCTTTTTTAAAATTTTATTTTCGTTAGGGCTACTCATTTTTGGAAGTTAAGGTTCATTTTATCCTAAAATTTCACCCCTTAACTCATATATAAAAAGTAATACTGTCGTTTTATTTAATACTTATTCTGGTAAAATTCCATATTCCTTATATAACCGTTTTCGAGTCTCTGCATTTGTCACAACAGACTGTATTTCTGCACTTCTTCCATCCATAATCAGACGATTAAGTAAAGTGCTTAATCGTTCTTCGCCGATTGCTTCTCCAATCGCTATACCCTTTGCTTCTCCAATCGCTATGCCCTTTGCTTCTCCAATTGCCCTACCCCTTGCTTCTCCAATTGCTTTTGCCTCTGCTTCCGCCTCTTTTTGAAGCCGTTCGAGCCTTTCAGATTCCAGTTCAAGAACTTTTCCACCCATAATCTCACCTATTCCTTTCCGGACTGTTTTTTCATTCCTACATATATAGTCCGCTATTTTTATGATCAGTTTATTTAAATTCATGTATAAAGCCGTCTTATCTGCTCCTGAAAGTTCTCTTTCCAGATTTATCCGGATTTCCTCATAGTCATTTAGCAAACTCTGGAACATTTCCGGATTCTCACTCATTTCATGAATATCCTTTTCATATCGCATAATATAAAACGGCAGAAGCATCAGTAAATTTTTTTCAAAAATACTGTTTCTCGTATATGTCTCCAATTTCATTGTCGGAACCCAATAATGTACTATTTTCTCATCCGAAAGTACCATCTCTATCTCCAGAAAACCCGGCGTATTCTTTCCGCTTCTCAAATATAATACGCAGGACTTTGGAAAATCCATCCTGTATTTGCGTCCCTGTTTCTGTGCATTTTCAATTGCTATGGAGAAATCATATTCTATCATACGAATTGCCATAGTTGTATCGTCTACACTTTGACATTCAATATGATACAATTTACCAGCAATCTTTAAACAGGAATCCGTGATAATCTCTCCGTTTTCCTGCTGATGTTCATTGCGCAACTGCACAATCGGTACATTCTCCGGATAAGAAGTATGGAATACTTCATTAATCAAAGGTACTGCCAGATATGGCATTTTCTCAATCATTGTACGAAATACATCATCAAATATCGTATTATTCATTAGATACCTCACTTCTATTCTAACATACGGTAACAATGTTTGAATACCCAATTTGCACAAATATCATAAATCGGATAATCTTTATCTTTCGTACATGCTTGCATAAAGGGAAATAGATGACCGGCTGGTCTGGAATTTGAATATGTAAATTCAGTGTAACAAATACATACAGTTCCGTCAATCAATAGTTTTCGACACATCAACACTGCTTTTGGAAATTTATTCCTTACGTTTCAGTAACAAATTCTCAGTTCACAATACACAAGGCTGTCACACTACATAAGCAATTAGTGTAACAGCCTCTTTTCTATTCTCTGAGATCAGGCTCATGAGATCTTGCCGTCTTTCATTTCAAATACAGTATCAACGATATTCATAGTAGATTTTCTGTATTACGTAACGTGATTTCTGTTTATACCTCATCCTTTTTTAACTTTCGTTCTAACTCTAAAACTTCTTTTCTGCACAATTCTATCGCATCATTACAGGTTTCCACATCATCACCATCTATCTCTATGCTATCGTCACCAGGATATCTGGTTGAAAAATAAAAACCATCTATCATTCTCATATGTGTCTGCGTATTTTTTGAAAACTCTGCTCCCATATTTGCTTTTAGAAATTTCATCAGTCTGTTCAGACTATGTGTACGCAAAATATTTTCAAAATCTTTCTGTTGCATAGCATCATCCGGTTTATAGTATTCTGAGATTAGATGCTTCATATATTTTTCGCATATTCCCTGCGCCATGGCACCCATCATATTTGCAACTATCCCCGCATCATAAGAGGCTTTAAAATATTGAAAATCATTTTCTGCAAAATCAAAATAACTGTTCAAGGCCATATCTGAATTCCTTCCTTTCGCACATTTGTATAATACAGCATTTTGTTCCTTTTCCAGTCATCGCCAACTACAATTTTCAGATCCGTTTCTGCATCATCCAATTCCTCAGAGGATACTTCTGATTTTAGAAGATAAAGATATTTTTTAAGTTCCGGCCGGGAGCGGAATGACTCTGACAGTTCCAGAAACAGATCAACATCACTGCTATATTTCTCTTCTCCCCGTGCACAACTGCCATACAGATATATTGTCTTAATATAAGGCCTTATGCATGATGACTGAATAGTTCGTAAAGCATACTCCGCTGCATCTCTCTGCCGTTTTGATCTGATACATGTCAGCATTTTCTATCCCTCCGTTTTCTCTGTATATTATTTCCAGATTATACTTACATTTTCTGCTTCAGGATTTCTTTGTAAAAAAATTATAACATTCCTTATCTTCTATGTCTATCTTCCATTTATTTGGTGAAAAATTAGAGTGTATTATTGTTACTTTCTTTTATTTTCCTTCAAAGATCTGAGCGATCGGTGAATCTGCAGACAGTATCACTGTTTTGTCCTCACCTTTCATAGATGTCTTCAGCGCATCCAGGCTTCTCACAAATGAATAAAACTCACTTCTGTCCTCTTCTCCATAAGCCTGCGCAAGAATTTTCATATATTCCTGCTCCCCTTCCGCCTCCAGGATCTCTGCCTGTTTTTTGGCATCGGAAATCTGGATTGCTACTTCTTTGTCCGTTTTATTTCGAATCACCTTTGCTTCAGAGTTTCCCTCTGCCTTGTAAGTCGCTGCAATATTATCTCGTTCAGAAATCATTCGTTCATATACAGCTTCCTTATTATCATCCGGCAGATCCAGCTGCTTGGTTTCGAATTTGAGAAGTTCGATTCCATACTGATCCATGTTTGTTCCTATTGCCTCCATGACCATATCAGACAGTTCTCCGTCACGACTTGTGATCACCTGATCCTGTGACATACTGCTGATCGCATTTTTAGTGGCATTATACACAGCAGTATTAATTCGGCTTTCACCACTTTCCACAGAAGAGTTTAATGTCTGTGCAAATTTAAGCGGGTCGCTGATTTTCCAGAGAACATAGCTGTCGCTGATCATCGTTTTCTTATCTTTTGTAATTACATCAGATGCTGCCAGATCATACAGCAGTGTTTCCTTTGGCAATGACTGTGTACTCTCTATAAATGGAATCTTAAAACTGATTCCCGATGAGCTGATCACCCTGTCAACCTTGCCAAACTGACGGATCAGCTTGTATTCATTTTGCTGAGTTACTGTTACCGACGCTCCGACAGCTACAACCACTGCAGACACACCAATTAATATTCCAATTTTCTTACCTTTCATAAATTAGTCCTTTCCAAATTATATCTCTATCCTTCGTATTTCATTTACCAAAACACTTTTTATATGAAATATTTTCTGTCATTTCTTTATTCGTTCTCAGAATCATTTAAATCTTGTGTGTCCTGAGCAGGATCTGTGTTCAGTGTCTCTGTCGGATTTTCTGAACTGTTCCCTGTAAAAGAATCTAACGGCAGAACCTTCTGCACTCCATCTCCATTATCAATCACAATCTTCATTCCCGGCAGCACATCTTCCATTGTCTCATAGAACATACGCTTCTTTGTGATCTCCGGATTCTTAACATACTCCTCATACATGGCATTAAAACGTGCAACCTCAGCTTCTGCTTCATTAATCCTTACCTGTTTCTGCGCCTCAGCATCCTGAATGATCTGGTCTGCTTCTGCCTCAGCCTCCGGAAGCTTTTCGTTTCTGTATTTATTGGCATTATTCAAAGCAGTTTCTTTTCCCTGCTTGGCAGTTTCTACTGCTTTAAATGCTTTCATAACCTCCTGTGTGGGCGGTTCTGAATCCTGGATTGTGATATTCACAAGCTGAATCCCCAGATCCTGTTCCTCCATCTGCTTCAGGATCATTTCTTTAATCTTACTCTGGATCTCACCTTTTCCGGTGGTAAGCACTTCATCCACATCATAACTTGCGATTACTGTACGGATACAGCTTTGAGAAATATTTTTCAGAATATCTTCCGGTTCCTCTGAATTATAAAGATATTTTACCGGTTCTAAAATTCTGTACTCAACAAAGAAATCTACATCAATAAAGTTATAATCCGAGGTAATCATAATGCCCTCATTCTCAACCACCGAATTATCTCCCATACTATATCCAATAGGAAATCCCTGGATCGTTGTATTTACTTTCTGTACTTTCTGTATAAAAGGAAGCTTAAAATGCAGTCCTGTTTCTGCCACTGCCTTCGGCACTCCGAAAGTTGTCAATACTGCCTGTTCCTGCTCCTGGATCTGATAGGTAGCATCTCCTGCAAGCCCTGCAATAATCACCAACCCTGCTGCTCCTATTACAATACGTTTCACATGTTTTCCCGGCTTCTGTAATTTTTTAAATGGATTTACTCTTTCGTTCACTTTTCTCCTCCGTTTCACCATTTGACATAATTAAATTTTTTGCTTCTAAAAATTTCTGAAGAAAAGAAAAAGACTTTCATTTCAGACATAACATGAGCTCTTCTCTTAATGTCTAAAACAAAAGTCTTGCCGATTATATCATAATGCGGGCATTCTTAATCTGCCGTTCTGACGCATTTATGTACCATTTATAGGAAAAACAAGTCCAGTTCTTCATAACGATGGCCGCTACTCCCTTTTCTTTGAGCAGCATCATATCATAACTATTTACAAAATGCAAGAAATATTTTTCTCAAACGCCCCATACAGTCCTCAGCGTTTCCAAATCCTTATTTATAATTTGCATCTGATTCTGCTCATTACATTTTCTCAACGGAAGCAGGTTATAATAATTCTCAATGATGATCCATCCTTCATAGCCATGTTTTTTCAGGATTTCCATCTGAGGGAAGAAATCTGTGTTTCCCTCTCCCAGCAGACAGCCGCCTGGTTCATTGATACCATCTTTTACATGAAGCTGACTATCCATATATGGATAAAGTCCCTCCAACTGTTCGCACTGATCCATGTTAAAATTAAATTTGAAATTCTGTGTATCAAAGTGTATTGTCAGATTCGGCATATTAATTTCTTTCAGAAGCTGAATCTGTTCTTTATAATCCAACGCATTTTCTGTCATAACAGTAATATCTTTCTTTTCTGCTTTTTCGCAAATAAATCTCAGTGCTTCCTTTGTTGCTTCTACATGAGATTCTTCTGTAATCAGATTTCCAAGGAAGTTTGGAACCATGATCTTGGATATTCCTATTTCTGCTGCTACCTGAACTGCCAATTCCATCTGGTCATACGCGATCTTTCCATTCTCTGTATCTTTTCCATGGATAAATTCATGATCCATCACATCATTAAGAACAATAGACGGATATTCAATTCCTAACCTGTTTCCCTCTTCAAGATACGCTTCCTGAACCTGTTTCTGAGCTAACGGATAACCCCATTCATAACTTCCAAGTTCAAGTTGAATTCCATCCAGTCCAGCTTCCTTTGCAATCTGTGGTCCAAAATATCCACCACCAGGAAGTCCCCATGCCACACAGCCAAATTTAATCTTTTTCTCCATATATGCCACCTACTCTAAATTTGCATGATGCTTAAACATTTCTTCTTCTGTTTTTCCAAGTTTCTTCATAAGAATCATAATAACTGCATCATAAACGATCCAACTCATCTGTTCAAACGCATTTCCCATAGGCTGAGCAGATTCACTTGTATCTTCCAGATTACTCTTTGGAGTTGCACCCGGGATTACGATACAGCTTTCACATACCTTACCAATGGAAGCTTCCGGATGAATTGTTACTGTCACAACAGATGCTCCTGCTTCTTTTGCTTTATTTGCCATAACAATCAAACTGTCAGTTTCTCCTGAACCTGAACTGATAATAAGAAGATCTTTTTTTTCAATTGCCGGTGTTGTCGGTTCTCCCACAAAGAATACTTCCAACCCCAAATGCATCAGGCGATTTGCAAACCCTCTTGCTACAAACCCAGAACGTCCAGCTCCTGCTACAAAAATATGCCTAGCTTTAATAATCTCATTAGCAAACTTTTCAAGTGAAGAAGAAGAAATATGTTTTGCATTTTCTGTCAATTCTTCAAGAATTTCCTCCAGTATAACTGAATTTTCCATTTCTATCATCTCCTTTTCCATTGCCTTTTTATTCAGGCTTTTATTTTTCTGGAAAATTTGAATCCGGTCTGTTTAAACCAGTCAATATAAACTGCAATCAGAATTACAATACCCTGTACAATATACTGCCAGGAAGAGTCAATACCAAGAAGGTTCATACCATTTTTCAGAACACCGATTACAATTGCACCGATAACAGTTCCTGCGATGGTACCACGACCTCCGTTCATACTTGTTCCACCAAGAACAACTGCAGAAATCGCATCCATTTCAGCTCCGTCTCCCAGTGTCATCATTGCAGTAAAAGTACGTCCCACTGTAAGGATTCCTGCTAAAGATGCAAGTAACGCACTATATACAAATACGAAAAATGTAACCTTTTTTACATTAATACCAGAATATTCAGCAGCCTGTTTATTACCACCAACTGCATAAATATGACGGCCTAATTTTGTTTTATTAAGGATAAAAGAAGAAACTGCAATTACTGCAACAATACAATATAACTGAATCGGAATTCCAAAGATAGTACCCATTCCCCAAAAAGTATAGCTGTCATCAAGAACAGAAATTGTCTGAGCCTTTGTATAAACACGGGCAATACCACGACCGATATTCATCATTGCAAGAGTAACGATAAATGCCGGAATATTTGTAGAAGAAACAATGTAACCGTTAATAAGACCAATTACAACTCCAGCAAGGATTCCTCCAAGGATACCAACATAAACAGGAAGTCCATTCCATGAAATGAGTCCTGCACTGATACATCCTGAAACCGCAATTACTGATCCTACAGAAAGATCAATTCCTGCAAGCAGAATTACGAAAGTCATTCCACATGCCAGAAACAAATTGATTGTAATCTGTCTGACTACATTAAATAAGTTTGTAACTGTTGCAAAACTGCTGGTTGTAAAACTTAATACAACGCAAAGAATAACCAGTCCCGCAAGAATACCCATATTAGATTTAATTGTCTGTATTACAGATAAATTTTTCCAGTTTTTATTTTCCATAATCGTCACCCTATTTCCTTTGTCGCAAACGCCATAATTTTTTCCTGATTAAATTCATTTCTGTTCAATATTCCTGTGGTGTGTCCCTGATTCATTACCACAATACGATCGCACATGTTGATCAGCTCCGGCATCTCCGAAGATATGAAAATAATTGATAAACCTGTTGCTGTCAGATCATCAATCAGATGATAAATATCTGATTTTGTTTTTACATCAATGCCTCTTGTCGGCTCGTCCAGAATAAGAATTTTTTCTGTGACCAGAAGCCATCTGCTGATAATAACTTTCTGCTGATTACCTCCTGAAAGCTTTCCTATTTCCTGCTCTATAGAGGAATATTTTGTCTGCATAACTTCATCAACATATTTTCTGGCAAGTTCAATTTCTTTCTTCCTGTTATATCGGCCTTTTTTCAAAAATTTGTCCAATATTTCAATCGTTGCATTAAAACGTATTCCCTGGATCGGATAAATTCCTGACTGCTTTCTGTCTTCCGGAACAAGTCCGATTCCTGCATTTATTGCAGTTTTTACATTTTTAATATCAACTTCTTTATTTTCAATATAAATATGTCCGCTATCCTTATGACGAAGTCCAAAAATACATTCCATTGTTTCACTTCGTCCGGATCCAACCAGTCCTGAGAACCCAAGAACCTCTCCTCTTCTCAGTTCAAAATCAACATTTTTTACTTCTTTTCCAGAAGCAAGTTTTTCTACCTTGAGAATAATATCATCTGAATAGTTTTCATGTTTCTGATACAAATCTCCAAGTTTTCTTCCAACCATGAGCGCCACCAGATCATCATGTGTGGTCTCTTTTGTAACTACTGTATCGATATATTCACCATCTCGCATAACTGTGATACGATCAGTGATTGCATCCAATTCAGCCATTCGATGACTAATATAAATAATTCCAACATTCTTTGCTTTTAAAGCTTTGATCGCCTCAAAAAGAGCATCTACTTCATTTTCTGTCAAAGATGAAGTCGGTTCATCCATAACGATTATTTTTGCGCCAAAGGAAATAGCGCGAATAATTTCTACCATCTGCTGCTGTGCAATATTTAAATCTCGGATAAATTGAGTTGATTTCAGATCAAGGTGCATAGAATCCAAAAATCCCTGCGCCATTTCATTCATTTTCTTTTTATCGACAGTACCTGCTTTTGTTTTTGGTTCCTGTCCAATAAAAATATTTTCTGAAATTGTCATATCTGGAATCAACATCAGTTCCTGATGTATAATACGAATTCCGTGCTCTTTTGCGCTCTCAACACCTGTAATTTCTACTTCTTGTCCATCAACCAGAATCTGTCCGCTGTCTTTTGTATAAACTCCACCGAGAATTTTAATCAATGTAGATTTTCCGGCACCATTTTCACCTAAGAGAGCATGAACCTCACCTGCTTCCAGTTCCAGGTGATTGTTCTTCAGCACAGAAACTCCGGAAAAAGACTTACAGATATTTTTCATTTCCAATAAATGTGCCATAAATTTTCTCCTCTAAATAACAAACATTTCCCACCTTTTTCTATATGGGGCAAAAATGGGTGCAGCCTACGCTGCACCCGCTCAGATTTACTGCCAGTCAGCGTCTAAATATTCATCAATATTTGAAGAATCAATTGCAAATGCAGGTACATCTACTTCGAATTCTTCCGGTTTTTCCCCTGCGATAAGAGTTTTAGCTGCCTTATAGCACTCTTTACCAATTGTAATCGGGGACTGAGCTGCTGTCATACGATAAATGCTGTTGTCTTTAGCAATTACTTTCTTAGCTTCTGGAGCACCATCAACACCGTAAACATATACTTCTTTTCCAGCTGTCGTAAGTGCTGCATATGCCCCCATACCAGCCTGGTCATTAATGGAGAAGATTGCCTTTATATCTGGGTTAGCCTGGATGATATCACTTGTGATTGTCTGTCCTTTTTCTACAGTTCCCTCTGCATCAAATGTTGCCACAACATCAAATCCTTTTCCTTCAATTGTATCTAGGAATCCCTGTTCACGATCGTTGCAGGCATTGTTTGCAGGATAATCAAGAACTGCAATTTCTCCACCATCCGGGAAATCTTCAATCATTGCTTCTGCACAAAGTGCACCAGCCTGATAATTATCAGTTGCAACATAAGAACCAACCAGATCAAGATTAGATACAGAAGTATCAAAGTTTACTACTGGAATCCCTGCTTCGTCTAATTTCTGCAGTGCAGGTTCAATTGCATCTTTGTCAACTGGATTTAAAAATACTGCTGAAACACCCTGTGCAATAAAGTCTTCAATAATCTGAATCTGTTTTGCGCTGTCCTGCTGAGCATCCACTACAACTGTTTTATTTCCATCAGCTTCTGCTTCTTCTGTGATGGAATCTGCAACTGTTTTAAAGAAATCCGATTCACACCAATATGTAACTCCATAAGTCTGTCCACCATCTTCAGCTGCAAAAACACTTGCCGGAATTGTTGTTACTGCCATTGCTGCTACGCCTGCTGCCATCATAAGTTTTGTTACCAGTCTTCTTTTCATTGTAAAGTCCTCCTGATTTTAAATAATTTATATAGTTTTTGTCTAAAGCTCATAGAGAGCATGTAGATTCTCTTTTATGTTCTCATAAAATCTGTCATAAATTTTATGGAACTTCTCGTATTCCTCTGCTTCTTTCAAATCGCATTCAGTAATTCCATCTTCTTCAATAAAAGCATCGCATGCTTCCTGTATCGAAGAATAAATTCCAGCTCCAACTCCGGCCAGAATTGCTGCACCGTATGCCGGTCCCTCTTCCTGCTTCAATGTATGTACATCGCATTTATAAAGATCTGCCATAATCTTTCTCCATACAGGACTTCTGCTTCCGCCTCCGCATGCACGCATGGACACAACCTCTGTTCCCAGTTTCTTCAAGATTTCATTACAGTCTGCAAGGGAATAAACAACGCCTTCCATAATTGCCCTAAGCATATGTGCCTGTCCATGTATGATATTCAGTCCGATAAATGCACCTCTGTATTTGGGATCAATATGAGGTGTTCTTTCGCCCATCAGAAATGGCAGATAAATCAATCTTTCGCTTCCTAACGGAATATCTTTTGTAAGTTCATTTATCTTGTCATAAAATGATACATTTTCCTCTTCTGCTTTCTGAATCAAATCCCGACAGAAATTATTTTTCATCCATTCAATCGAAAGACCTGCCGACTGAGGACCTCCCATTGTATGCCAGCACCCAGGCACTGCACAGCAGCACAAATGAAGTGCACCTTCAGGAATTTCCTGATATTTTTTCAGATGAGTATATACAATACTTGAAGTACCTATTGTTGTAAAAGCCTGCCCCTCTCTTACAATACCTGTTCCAATTGCTGCACAGGCATTATCACTTCCTCCGGCAACCACAACTGTTTCTGTTGATAATCCACACTTCTCTGCAATTTTCGGTAAAAGGTTTCCAACAACTTCCGGTGATTCATACACATCTCCAAGAAGTTCTCTGTCTACTTTCAAAAAATCAAGAATTTCCTGCGACCAACATCTGTTTTTTACATCTAACATCTGCATTCCACTGGCATCTGATGCATCTGTCGCATACTTACCAGTAAGAATAAAGCGGACATAATCTTTTGGAAGCATAATGTGTCTGCACTTTGCAAAAAGCTCCGGCTCATTTTCTCTTATCCAGAGGATCTTTGCTGCCGTCCATCCTGCCATTGGCGGATTCGCTGTGATCTTCATCCATTTTTCCATTGGCAGTTCCAGCATTTCCTCTACCTGCTTCGTAGCTCTCTGGTCACACCAGATAATGGATCTTCTTATAACCTGATTCTCCTCATTCAACATCACAAGTCCATGCATCTGACCAGAAATTCCAATTCCCCGCACATCTTTTCCATTAACCTGACCTTTTTCAACTACACTTTTAATTGTTGAAATCGCTGCTTCTGACCAGTCTGATGGATCCTGTTCTGCCCATCCGTTTTCAGGCTGATACATTGGATATTTGACAGACGCTTCGGCTACGATTTTTCCATTCTGATCTACCAGAATCGTCTTTGTCGCACTGGTTCCCAGATCCACTCCAATTACGTATTTCATCTTATTCCTCCATGGCTGCCTGTTGCTTCATATTGGCAATGTTCTCTGCAAGATTTCCATTAAATAATGCCTTTCCTGAAACAATGATATTTGCTCCGGCCTTTATTACTTTTCCTATATTCCCACAGTTGATACTTCCATCAACTTCTATATCTTTCCACTCTCCGGTATCTGTTGACCGTCTTCTGATATCTTTTATTTTGTCAAGTGTATCTTCAATAAAGTGCTGGCCATCTCTTCCCGGATGAACGGTCATAACCTGTATCACATCTGCAAGCTTCCAGATTTCTTCTGTAAGAACTTCTGCCGAGGTTTCCGGATTCAGAACAATTCCTGCACGAATTCCACATTGCTTTATTTCTTTTAAAGTTTCTGCTACATTGCTGCAGGCCTCATAATGAACAGATATTACATCAGCTCCAGCCTCCTGCATTCTTTTTACAAATCGAACAGGTTCATTTACCATCAGATGAACATCAAATACCAGATCAGCTACACCTTTCAATCCATGAATCATTTTCATTCCACATGCCAGATTCGGTACAAAGCTTCCATCCATTACATCTATATGAACATATTCAGCTCCGGATTTTTCCATTGTTTTTAATTGTTCTCCCAGGCATTTATAGTCTGCTTCCAGTAAGGACGGTGCTATAATGCACATTATTGATCACCTCGTTTATATTTTATTACAGTCAATTACTGTCTGAATTTTCTGAAGTTGTTTTTTATAACCTTTGTTTATTTTCGTCGTATATCCCAGATAAAGTGCATCCAGTATAAACTGATCTGAAACTCTTCTGGTTACTTTATCTCTTCCCACTGTCAGGTCATTTACTGCCGTAAATAAACTGATATCTGTATATCTGAGAAGAGGAGATTTATTCATTTTTGTAATACTAATTGTAACTGCACCTCGCTCTTTTGCGATTTTCATTGCCTCTACTACATTTCTGGATCTACCCTCATAAGAGACAGCTAACGCAACGTCTTCACTTGTAAGATTGCCTGCAGTCATCATCTGCAGCATTACGTCACTATGTACGGAACACGGAATCCCCAATCTTCCAAATTTCATGTATGCCAGCTGACATACTGCAAAGGCATCTCCAACACCGAAGAAATGTATCTCTCTGGCTTTAAGAAGAGCATCCAATGCTTTTTCATAATTTTCGTCATCTGCCAAAACTAATGTATCACTCAACATCTGTACATTACTCTGATAAACCTTTTTCAAAATCGTCTTCATATCGTCTGATACTTTAATATCTTCTGAATGAATTTCCATTCCTTCTGCCAAAGCTCTGATGAAATCCTCCTTCATAGAAGAATATCCATCATATCCCATTCTTTTACAGAATCTGATAATTGATGCTTCACTGCTTCCTGATTCTCTTGCAATCTCTGCAAGCGTTAAATGTGTAATTGCTTCCGGGTTTTCAAGTAATGCAGATGCTATTGCTTTCTCTGCTCTTGGTAACGACGGTAACAAAAATCTGATGCGAACAAATAAATCATTCATATGGCGTGCACTCCATTTCTACTTCATTTATTTAATTTCACTTTGAAGTTTTTTGTTGATTAGAATATAGCATTCTGTTTCAGTGAAGTAAATATCTATAAATATTTTTGTATATTTCCACGTTTTGGCGTGTGTTTTTTGTTGATTACATCCAATTTTTTGGTTGATTTGACGTTTTTACATTTTATTTCACTTCATTTTGAAATTTACAAACACTTAAATACTTCATTTTATTTTTGTAATACGAAGTATAAGCTATAAATATATATAATACCTGTATTCATTTCTATCACTTAGATTCTTTTTTACCTCGACATTTTTTTGAAATATTTCAGAATAATTTTTAGCGATGATCCCTGCTCTCTTTTGAGAAACAGAGCTACTGACTACTGACAAGAAATATTTTTACGTAAACTCCATAACATGTTATACTTACTATACAATGCTAAGATAAATATCTATCTCAGCCCAATACCAGGAGGATTAATTCATGAAAGCATACGAACGCTTATTATCTTATGTAAAAGTATTCACTCCAAGCAGTGAAGAAACCGGTACTTCCCCATCTACACAATATCAGTTTGACCTTGCCAGACTGCTGGTTCAAGAATTAAAGGAACTGGGTGTGAAAGATGCCGATGTAGATGAACATTGCTATGTCTATGGACATATTCCGGCAACCAGAGGATATGAATCCCGCCAAAAACTGGGCTTTATCGCTCACATGGATACAGTCTCTGATTTCTGCGATCATCCGGTTACTCCGGTTATCACTCCGAATTATGACGGCAAAGACCTTGCACTTGGAACCAGCGGCAGAATTCTCTCCCCGAAAATGTTCCCTCATCTCTCCACATTAAAAGGCAGAACTCTCATTACTTCCGATGGAACCACCATCCTCGGTGCAGATGACAAAGCCGGAATTGCCGAGATCATGACAATGATTGAGACCCTCAATGACAATACTATTCCGCATGGTCCCCTCTGTATTGCATTTACCCCGGATGAAGAAATAGGAATGGGACCAGCCCATTTTGATATAAAAAAATTTGGAGCTGATTTTGCTTATACACTTGATGGTGATACAGAAGGTGAAATCCAGTATGAAAACTTTAATGCTGCCAAAGCAGTAGTAGAATTTACCGGTGTAAACGTACATCCAGGTTCTTCTAAGAATACAATGATCAACGCAGCACTTGTTGCCATGGAATTCAATTCCATGCTCCCTTCCGCTGACACACCAAGAAATACGGAAGACTATGAAGGATTTTTCCATCTCTATTCCATAAAGGGAGATGTCTCACACGCTGCTCTCGAATATATCATTCGTGACCACAATGCAACTACTTTTGATGTCCGTAAGAAAACTATGGAACACATCACTAAAATTTTAAATGAAAAATGGGGAAAAGGAACTGTCTCACTTACCATCACAGAACAGTACCGAAATATGAAAGAAATCATCGACACCTGCATGGAACTGATTGAGCATGCAACTGCAGCATGCAAAGAATGCAATATCCCGCCGCTTATCACCCCGATCCGCGGAGGCACAGACGGTGCCCAGTTAAGCTTTATGGGACTCCCATGCCCGAATCTCGGAACAGGAGGACATGCTTATCATGGACCTTATGAACACATTACTGTTGAAGGAATGGATATTGCTGTAGATGTAGGATTAAAGATTATCGAATTATTTTATAAATAATTTCGATTACAATATCCCCTTGTTGTTATTTTAACCGCTAAATTAATCTTAAATAATTTTGCGATTAACGTAACAACAAGGGGATCTATAAACTCGGAATATTTTTTATATTTTTACATACAAAAAAACCAGCTAGTAGTTAGCTGGTTTCTACTGTATCTTCAAAACTACATACATGCTGACATTCCCTGAAAATCATTCTTCCTGCGATTCTTGGTCAAGCCCTCACCCGATTAGTAACAGTCAGCTCCATGCGTTGCCACACTTC